>JAYUAJ010000516.1:0-6917 GCA_043741375.1 Hyphomicrobiaceae bacterium
TCTATTTTAATCCCGCCATGGCGGCCGCCGAGGAATTCGGCATGGCCAGCCCGCTCGGCAGGGCCATCGTCTACGATACGGTGCTGCAGCACGGTGACGGCGACGACAAGGATTCGCTGCGTTCGATTTACAAGCGCACGAAAGCGGCGACTGCCGATGCTGGCGAGATGGCCGAGACCGACTTCTTCTACGCATTTTTGGAAGTGAGGCGCGATGTGTTGCTTCATCCCGCGAATAGGGCGACCGCGAAGGGTTGGCGCGAATCGGTGACGCGGGTTGATGCGCTGGAAAACATTCTCGCGGAAAATCCCGGCCTGACGGCGCCGGTACGGGTATGGAACAAGGAAATAAGCGTAATCGTTTCCTAGCGGCTACTCCGCCGGTGCCAGCACCACTGTTGCCCGGCGCTCAGTCTTACCCCAGCCGACCAGGTTGCCCATCATGGCAGTCAGGACGGCTTTAGCCACCACGTAATACATCAGCTGGCGGTAGCCGAAGCGCTGCAGCGGCAGCCACCACAATAGGCGCCAGTCTTCGCCCCGCTCGAAGCCGAAGGCGATGATGCAGGCGATGATGTCGACCAGCATGAAGGCGAGATAGTAGAGCGCCGTCGTGCCAACATCGGTGGTGTCGAGCTGCTGGCCATGCTGCAGGTAGTCGAGGCCGCTGGAGATCAGCTGGCTCACCAGCATCAGGTCGATCACCGGGGCCAGCAGCGAAAGCAGGATCTGAAACAACCAGACCTGCGGCAAGGCGATCAGTCCGAGCGCGCCGAAATTCGGATTGAAGGTGACGCGGTGGTGCTTCCAGAGGCATTGCAGCGTGCCAAAAGCCCAGCGGAAGCGTTGCTTCAGCAGTGTCGTGACGGTTTCGGGCGCTTCGGTCCAGGCCACCGCCTCGCTGTCGAAGCGGACCTTGTAGCCGGCGCGCTGAACCGCGATGGTGAGGTCCTGGTCTTCGGCCAGGGTGTCGGCGGGAAAGCCGCCAAGCGAGCGCAGCAACGTTCCGCGCCAGGCTCCGACGGCTCCCGGCACCACGGTGACGCAGCCGAGCGCGGCCAGCGCCCGGCGCTCCAGGTTCTGCGCCGTTATGTATTCCAGCCCCTGCCAGCGCGTGATGAGATTGATGCGGTTGCCGACCTTGGCGTTGCCCGCCACGGCGCCCACGCTAGGATCGGTGAACCAGCGCGTGAGGCGCGCAATCGTCTCGGGTTCGAACTGCGTGTCGGCATCGAGCGCGACGATGACGTCGCCGGTGGCCTGGCGCAGGCCGATGTTCACAGCATGGGCCTTGCCGCAATTCGGGATCGAAATCAGTTTCACGCGCGGTTCGCCGGTAAAGGCAGACCGCACAGCTTCGGCGGTGCCATCCTTGGAACCATCATCGATCACGATGATTTCGAAATCGATGCCCGTGCTGGCAAGGATGCCGCGGATCGAACCAGCGATGACTTTTTCTTCGTTGTAGGCCGGGATGAGAACGGAAACTTTAGTATTGGCGCCCAGCGGCCCGCCGCTGGGTGTGGAGCTGCTCGCCCGGCGTCCCCACAATGCCAGTGAGCAGAGCGCCGCCAACCGGCAGAAGCCGACGAGGATGGCGGCCATCGCCAGCCAGTGAAGAGCGCTGGCCAGCCAGCTCCAGATCAGAAATACCGACGAATTGACCGTCGGCAGAAGGCTTTCGCTGGGGAATGGCGGCATGACCTCGTCTCGGGTCAATCCTGCCAGCTCAGAGACGGGAACCAGCTCGAAGCCTTTGGCGCGGAGCGCGTCGATCAGCACTGGCAGCGCCGCCACCGTCTCGTGGCGGTCGCCGCCGGCATCGTGCAACAGTACGATCTGGCCACGATTGCCCGGATTGGGATCGCTGACGCTTGCCAGCACGCGCGCCACGATCTGGTTGGCCTTGGGCTGCTGCCAGTCGTCCGGATCAACCTTCAGGCCCACTGTGATGTAGCCGAGATCCTGTGCCTGGCGCAGCACGCGCAGCGCGTTCTCGTCGTTGGGATGCGCATCACCCAAATAGGGCGGGCGGAACAGACGCATGGCGCGTCCGGTCAGGGCCTGGAACAGGCGCTGTGTGGCGTTCAGCTCGACCTTGAGAACTTCGGCAGGGGCCGTGGCGAGATTGGGATGGGTGAAGGTGTGGTTACCCACGTCATGCCCCTCGGCGACCATACGTTTGACGAGACCCGGCGAGGCGTTGCCTTCGGACCCGACGATGAAGAACGAGGCGTGCACCGCCTTATCCTTCAAGATATCGAGGATCTGCGGTGTCCAATCCGGGCTCGGTCCGTCGTCAAAGGTCAACGCGATTTTTCCGGGTGCATTCCCCGATTGCGAGATCTCAAGCGCGTTCGGCAGCTCGGTATACGTTTCACTGGTCGCGATGTGGCTCGCCGGGTCGAACACGATGGAGCGCGCGCCTTCCTTCGGTTCGGCGGTGATCTGCATGATCTCGCCGTCGCCTTCGTAGTCGACACCGGCGCCCGCGCCAATGCGCTCCAGTCCGGCGGGAGGCGGCGCCAGATAGGGCCGTCCGAACACGGACCAGATCGAAGGGTCCTCGCTCCCGATGCGCCAGAGCGCATATCCAGCCGGCTTGAACACATCGGCGGCCAGCACCTGATTGTAAGCCGTCACGGCATCGAGCATCCACACCTCGTGGCGCTGGCCGGTCTGCTCGCCGTAGGCAAAATGCGGATTGAGCTGCTCATGGTCGAAGGCAATGGTCGACTGGGAATCACGCGCCGCCTGCATGGCCTCGGAGAACGCCAGCGGTTCTGCACTCTTTTGTCCGCGCACCCAGTCATAGGCATAGCTGCCGAGCGCAACCACCGTGTGATCGGACTGGAGAGTCTGCATGTGGCGCATCAGGCCGCGAACAAACCAATCCTGCGAAGCGATGGCGCCAGCAGGTCCAGTCGACCAATGCTCGTCATAGGCCATCAGTAAGACATAGTCGGTGACGGCTGCGAGTGCGGCATCGTCAGACGTGGTCGCCGAGTAAGGCTGCGTCGCCGCCAGGATCAGGTTGTTGGCCTGGAAGGTGGCGCGCAACTCGCTAAGAAATCGGATCAGGTCTGGCTGGGCGCTGGCAGGAAGAGATTCAATGTCGATCACTGCTCCGGCAAAACCGCCGTCTGTCATGGCGGCCGCCAAATTCTCGACCAGTCTCTGGCGCTGGTCGGGGTCGCCCAGCGCGTGCGCCATGCCTACGCCGTCCCAAGCGCCGTCCCAAGCGCCGTCCTTCAGGTTCTGCACCAGCGGAAGCACTTTAACCTTGGGCGCCGTTGCCGCGACCAAAGCCTTGGCGTTGTCGTCGATATGGCTGTCGATGGTCGCGCTGCTACCATTGACAGTGAGCCATGCCGGCGACAGCCAATCGAGATGGGGGAGCGCCTCCTTTAGCGCCGCCCGTCCAGTGGCATCGTCGCTGTCGTAGAAGCCGATTGTGAGGGGCCGCCCGAGTTGTAACACAGCATCGGGCTCGCGCGTATCGACCGGCCCCTTTGCTAGCAGCATGGGATCGATGCGCCTGGTGACAGTATGGGTCGTGAACTGTGCGACCGTCACGATTTTGCCGGAGCCGGCCGGGGCCTTGCGGACATAGCTGCTGGCTGCGCTGACGGCGTGTCTGCGTCGTGCGTGACGCGCTGTTTTGACGACGCGCGTCCGCACGGTCTGGACGTCAAGGCGTAGCGCAATGGCTGGATTGGCGACCGCTATCGGAAACATCTGACGGGGATTGATGCGGCCAAGCTCAGGCAAATCGGGAACGCTGAAGACGCCGTAGAGAAAGGTTGCGACGGTCACCGTGCAAGCCACGGCAGCGGCGGCAGCAACGCTCAGCACATACCACCTGCGACGTTGGGTTGGGTCGAGAAAGACAGCCTGCCGGCTCATGTTGGCTAAACCCTGGAACGAAGCAAGATCCGGCGGCGCGGCGCCAACTCGACGACGCAAAAAAGCGATTACTAGACCTACCGTATCGCCCTGCCGCTGTGGCATCTGTGCCAGGGCGTGGTTACCGTTGGCGGGCGCGGGGCTTACCAATCCGTGAGGTTCACTTGCAAGGCCTTGCGAATAGTGGCGCCAAGCGATTTGATGGTTACCCAGATCCCCCGAAATCGCTCTAAGGAATGTGTCCATGACTGCCACACCGCAAAGATTGACGGGCGCGCGCCTGGCGTCCGACCTGCGCTCGGGCGTGCTCGACGCCGTCGATCTTGCCGAGCGCACGTTGGCCGGCATTGCCGGCTATGCGGATCGGGCGGTGTTCACCGGCGTGCTCACCAAGCGCGCGCTGGGCGAAGCCGAGGCCGCCCGTAAGCGCCTCAAGGAGGGCCGCCCGGCGAGCGCGCTGGATGGTGTGCCCGTGGCCTGGAAGGACCTTTTTGATGTCGAGGGCCGGGTAACCACCGCCGGTTCGGTGGTGTTGAAGGGCAATCCGCCCGCCGCGCGCGATGCGGCGCTGCTGGCGGCAGGTGTGCGCGCGGGCCTCATCACCATCGGCACAACCAATATGACCGAGTTCGCCTACTCCGGCATCGGCATCAATCCGCACTACGGCACGCCGCGCAATCCGTGCGATGCCAAGGTGGCGCGATCGTCGGGAGGGTCGTCATCGGGTTCGGCCGTGGCGGTGGCGGCAGGTCTCGTGCCGATCGCTATAGGGACCGATACCGGCGGATCAATCCGTGTGCCTGCGGCCTTCAACGGCATCACCGGCTACAAATCCTCGACCGGGCATTACCCCATGGCAGGCGTGTTCCCGCTGTCGCGCACCCTCGATACGCTCGGCCCTCTCGCCATGACGGTGGAGGACTGCGTATTGACCGACATGGTGCTGCGCGGCGCGGCAGCGCCTGCGGCACGCGCCGGGAGTGTCGAAGAGCTTACCATTCTCGTTCCCGAAACGCTTGTGCTGGACGGCTGCGAGCCCGAAGTGCTGGAGAATTTTGAAGCTAGTCTCGCTCGCCTTGCCGAGGCTGGCGCCGTTATCGTGCGCAAGCCGCTGCCGCAGCTCGCTGCCATTCCGGAACTGATCGGCAAACACGGACATCTGTTGGCCGCCGAGGCGCTGCAGGTCCATCAGACGCGCATCCGCAGCGCCGATGCTGCCCGCATGGACCCTCGGGTACTCAAACGCCTTCTCCTTGCGACGGAAATGACAGCGCTCGATCTGGTCGAGGTGCAGCAAGCACGGGCGCGGTTGATCACGGAGGCCGACGCCGCCGTCGGTCAGGCTATCGTCGCGTTCCCGGCCGCACCACATGTGGCGATGCCGATCGCACCTTTGGAGGCCGATGACGACGCCTTCTTCCGCGCCAACGCCAAGACCTTGCGCAACACCATGGTCGGCAACTTTCTCGACTGGTGCGGCGTCGCGTTGCCCAGCGGGACCGGCGCCGACGGCATGCCGACGGGGCTGTTGCTGTCAGCTATCCACGGCCGCGATACCGCCGTGCTTTCGGCCGCGCTGTCGGTCGAGCGGTTAATGAAAGCGTAGAACCGTAGGGTGGACTGAGCGTTTGCGAAGCAAACCGACGGCGCGGATGCGGTGGGCTTCGCGAAGGCGCTCAGCCCACCCCACCAGGCGACCAGCTAGCGGCTCGCGAGCGTCAGCACGACTGGGACCGGGCGCCCGTCGGCGGACGGCCAGGCCTGCGGGGTGCCATAGAGGAGGGCAACGGCAAGGGCGACGGCAGCTGCCGCCTGGAATGGGTATTGAGACACGATAGGCACACCTTGGACTTGGGGTGACAGCGTGCCTCCCTGGATAGACGTGTTCTTGATTGCTTGGGGATCAGGCCGCCAAAAGCGGCTACACACTGCGACGCGGCAGGTGAATGGCCCGGGCGCTGGAACGCAGAACTATCAACCAGCTGTTGCCCGAGCTCATTCAAGTTCTAGCATCGCAGGCAGGTGTTAATCGGAGGTTATGTGGCCTCCACCAAAACACGACTTAATCAGTATACGACAAGATTTCGGAAAGCCACCTGGGCGCTGCCGGTCTTGGGCGCGCTTGCGAACATGCCCACCTTCCAGCCTTGCTGTGGCGCCACGCCCTTGAATTTGCCCTGCTCGACGCCGCCAATATAGATGGTGGCCACGTTGCCGCTGGTGACAACCCGCATGTCGACCCAGCCATCGGGCGGCGCCTTGAATTTGTCGATGGTGCGCTCGACGACGGCGATGCTGTTGCCATCCTGGATACGGGTGACGCGCATGAAGCCCGAGTCATGCCAGAACGTGAAGGCATAGTAGTTCTTGCCATCGGAGTGCCAGAACGACAGGCTCGACGCCGTCGCGGTTTTATCCGTGCTCTGCATAATGCGCGCCTGCACACGCACGTCGGCATCCTTGAACAGCGAGCCGAAATAGAAGGCGTTGCTCCAATGCTCCGGCTTGGGCGAGTGGATCAACATGCCGTTGGCGATCTGCGCGTCGACCAGACTCCAGCCGGCGTCGGCGAACGAGAAGTCCTCGGTAAAGAGCGGTGACCGGCCAGCGGCCGGAGCCGAACTGGTGAGATTGGCAACCTTGGTGTCGGCCGGCGCAGCGGTTGAGGCCGCAACCGTCGCCGCAGGTGCAGCGGCAGTGGTCGGCGCAGCCATGGGCGCTGCCGGTTCGGACGCCGCAACAACCTGTTGCGCGTTGGCCGTGCCCGCTCCCAGGGCCAAAAGCGACCATGCGCTCGTTAAGACAGCGACAGTGACGGTGACGGAGCGTTTGCTCATCCCGCGGTTCCTCCTTGATCAGCCCGCTGGAGCGCCGGGGCGCTCTCAGATCGTCGGCGGCATTTAATGAGATAAAGCGCCACGCGACATGACGTGGTGCTGGCGCACGCGAACGGTATCGTCACGCATACGAACCAGACGCAACGTCCCAGGCCGTCCGAGGTGCAGATACCCG
>JAYUAJ010000517.1:0-6846 GCA_043741375.1 Hyphomicrobiaceae bacterium
GGCTGCGCCAGTTCGTCCAGCAACGTCACGTCGTCTTACATTTCACCACTGCAATATAATCAGTACTCGTGCGAACAAATTGGAGCCGAGGCGGGCCGCGTGTCCGCCCGCGTCTCGGAGTTGTCGGGTGTGCAAGACAGCAACGCCACCGCCGATGTAAAGACCGGCGTCGCGGTCGTGCTGTTCTGGCCAGCGGCATGCTTCATGAGCGGCAATGGTCAGAATGCTGCCGAGCTTGGCAGGCTGAAGGGTGAGTTCCAAGCCATTGAGCAGGCGTCAATTCAGAAGAACTGTGGCTTCCAGTTTCGGAAGAAATCGCCTCAGAGCTGAGTGAGTGCCAATATCAGAGTACGAACTCAGAATGTCCATGGCTTGGCAGGTCCACGACTACGTGGTGCCCATGGACCAATGACAACAGCGCAGAAGAATGACCGTGTTGCGCAGCAACTATGTCGGCGTATAAGTCGTGAGCATTGAATGTACCCTTAATGTGCATGGTGACGCCGTGAACGTGAGCATCGATTCCGGTCACAGTTCCGCCTGAAACACCATGGCTGTCAAAGGTGAGACCCTTGCCCTTGAACGTCAAGTCATCGCCGTTAGGCGCGACTGCGTGAACGGCAGTGCCAGATGCACGGTCGATTGTCGCTTGAACAACATCGCCGTACAGTGCCGCTTTGTATTGAGCCGTTGTGGTCATCTTTATCGCCCCAAATGATTCGTCGTGCCCCGTCATTGTATGGTGCGGAAGGTAAATCGACAGTGAACGGGTGTGCCGGATGAGGCGCGTTCAACCGCCGACGATGCGGAGCAGCTCGGTTTGCCATGCGGTCAGCGCGGCCATTCGTTCCGACAGGTACTCATGCTTATTGTAAACGATGGAGCCGATACTGCGCCCGTCGGTGTGATTTGTGATGCGGTCGCTCAAGCCCTCCCCGATGCTGAGTGGCTTGGCCACCCAACGCGTTTTGCAAGTGCGGCGAAGGTCATGAATCGTCCAGCATTGTTTTTGCAGACGGACGCACTCACACCGTTGAGAGTGCCCGTCTTGGTCTGGCTTGCCTCTGAATTTGTTCGGAACGTGGCTCACTGTCTTGGCGTGCGGAGCACCGTGTTCGACAAGCTGTTGCGCTAGTTGCATTGCCATCGCCGGCAACGGAACGGCGTGCTCCTTCCCATTCTTGGTTCGCCACGGCGGCATCACCCATTGGTCGCCGTCAAGCTCACCAGCATGGATTCCACATACCTCACCCTCACGCTGGCCTGTCAGCATCAGCAAGCGGACGACCGCAAGAATTTGCGGATGCAAGTCAGCGTGCCATAGCGTGCGCAACTCGAAGTCTGTCAGCACGCGGGTCCGGTCAGCTTCCTTGAAGCGTTTCTTGATGCCCTCAAGTGGACTTCGCGGCCCTAGCTCTTCGCGAAATCCCCAGGTCAGCACCGTCGAGATGAGAGTATGACAACGGTTGCTGGTCAGGCCAGACACTCCCTCAGCTACGCTGTCCAGGACGGCAAGGATTCGCTTACGGTCAAGCGTTGCCAGCCGCTCAGCCGACAATGGCTGCTGATAGTAACCCGGCATCTTCGGCGACTTGGCTGCTGGTGCCTTCAAATAACGGTTGTAAACGCCTTCATCATTCATGCGGGTCTTGCGGTTGGCCTTGGCGTAGTGTTTCAGCCATAGCTCGAACAGGTCACCAAACGTCCGCTGGTCAATGTCAGTCTTTGCAAGCGGGTCCTCCCGCTTCAGTTGCGCATGAGACACCAGCTCTTTGGCGCGCTCACGGGCGGCGGCAAGCTTCACCGTTGACACGTCGCCCAGCTTCTTTTCAAAGAACTCGCGTTTGCCGTTCCTCGTAAACTGGTAGCGAGCATAGAAACTCCGTTTACCGTTCTGGCGGACAACAACCCAAAGTCCGTCAACGCCATCAACCTCATACCTCTCAAAGCGTTTCGCGTCAGGCGGGGGTAGGTTCTCGATGGCTGTCTGGTTGGCCTTGACCGTCGGCATGACGCTTCCACGTTGACGTATACGTTTCTTTCGGCACCACGGCGGCACCACGGAGATATGAAATCTTCTGCCGACTCGCGTCAAGACCGAATTGTGCGTGCCGATGCGCGGTAGCTTGAAAACGCTGCTGAATCATGGAGATAAAATGAGAGGCTTGACACTGTGCCAGGGCTATGGCAGGTCAGAAGATGTCATTTGGGCTGCTTCGGGAGCAGGGGGTCGGGAGTTCGAATCTCCCCACTCCGACC
The DNA here is from genome assembly GCA_043741375.1 of Hyphomicrobiaceae bacterium. Taxonomy (GTDB): domain Bacteria; phylum Pseudomonadota; class Alphaproteobacteria; order Rhizobiales; family Hyphomicrobiaceae; genus JANYHF01. Next base: position 2,260 of record JAYUAJ010000517.1, read on the forward strand.
ATTTTGCGCGACCCCACCGTGAAGTTCGCCAACCGTGGCTGGGGCGCGGTCATTCATTCCAACGACTATGCATGCCGGACTGACGCCCGACTATTTCTGTGCCGTCGGCGGGCCGCAGCCGAAGGCCAGTGCGATCCGGGACCGGTCTGCCGCCATCAAGTCTGGCGTCTCTGGCGACAGCTACATCAAATAGGCCTGTACCGACGCGTCGAAGATCGGCGATTAACCGCAACGGGTTTTGGCGCCCGACCGCGCCTTGCATGGACGTGGGCAACAAGGCTAGGTTGCGCGCCATGACCGACGCCATTCAATTCGACCGATCGATGGATTTTTCCTACGGCATCGCTGCGCAAGTGGCGCCCGGTGTTCGCAGGTTGGTGGCGCGCAATCCTGGTCCGCTGACCTTCAAGGGCACCAATACCTATCTGGTCGGGACGCGAGAAATTGCCGTCATTGATCCAGGCCCCGACGATCCGATACATCGCGGCGCCATCATCGCTGCCGCCGCACTAGGCAAGATCACCCACATCTTTCTCACCCACACCCACCGCGATCATAGCGCGGGGATGGCGGCGCTGAAGGCCGCGACCGGGGCGGTGACGTGCGGCTTCGGCGGCCAGCACGAGCGTCGCGCCGCTGCCAACCTTCACGCGGAGGCACGTGCCTTCCTGGAAACCGGCTTTGTCCCGGACCATCGCATGGGGCACCGGGCGGTGGTCGATGGGCACGATTGGTCCCTCAAAGCGCTGCATACGCCCGGTCATGCGCCCGATCACCTTTGTTTCGAACTGGCAGGCACCGGCGTGCTGTTCTCGGGCGATCACGTGATGGGATGGAACACCACCGTGATTGCCCCGCCGGAGGGCCACATGAGCGATTATCTCGTGTCGCTGAAACTCCTCCTGGAGGGGGACGCCGCCAAGGCCACCATGTTTCTCGCCGGCCACGGTGAAGCTCTGCACGAGCCGCAACGCATGGTGCGCGCCTACCTGATGCACCGCCAGATGCGCGAAAGCATGATCTTCGACGCCGTGAAGGACGGTCTGGGCAAGGTCGCCGAGATCACCGACCGGGTCTATCGCGGCTTGGCGCCCGGCATGCTCAGTGCTGCGAAACTGTCGGTGCTGGCGCATCTGGAGCACCTCTTTGAGCGGGGACTCGTTTCTTGCGACGGAGCCCCGTCCCTGCACCAGACGTTCCGGCTGGTTTAACGGCCGGTTCGGCCGGCAACACGTTGTCGGCCGCTAGCGCCGGGTCGCTTGGCACACTCGCATCAATGCCCGACTGCAGCCGGCCCGCGATCATCTTGACCCGTTCGCCATTGCGGCCAAAATCGAGTCGGGGGTAGCGCGCTGCCGAACGGATATCGACGCGGGTTCGTCCGCCCTCCGGACTGATGCGGATCGCGATATCGTCGGTGAGCCCAAGGACGATGGTGCGCTCGGAGGCTTCGATGGTGCCGACTTCGGACCCGAAGCCCGGCGCTTCCTCGGCCACGATGTTGAGGTCCAGCTGCCGCATCACGTCGTTGGCAATGTCGAACACGTCGTTCGGCGAGCGGTCGGTCACGACGGGCTCCAACTCCAATTCGGCCGCTGCGGGCTGCAATTCCTGCCGGGCCGCCGGGACGCCCGCAGCGAGCCTGGCTTTGCTCAAGGCCCGGAATTCCGGTGGATGCTGAGGATCGGTCGCGACATCGAAGACGGAGGCCTCGCGCATCGCCAGCGGCACGTAGTAGGCCGGCACGATCAACACCAGACCACTGATCAGGAGTGCGCTTGAGGCAGAGCCAATACCGGGTACGCCCAGGCGCCAAACCTGCACCATCGCGACTGTCGCCAGCAGCCCGGCCAGAACGCAGCCGGCAAGGCCGAGCAGCATAAGGTTTACGGCCACTGCAGTGGAAAAGGCCGCAAAGCGATGCAGGACAGCCGTCGCCATGATCAGCTGCAAGGCGAGCAATACTACGCGAAGGCTCCAGGGAGCAAGACGGGTGGGACGCTGCGGTGCGGTGAGAAACATCTGTCAGTCCGGAAAAGTGAGCAAGGACCGGGGAATCGGCTCCCGGACCAGGGCAATCCTATGACATTCGAACGCCTAGGCTTGCTAGTGCAACAGCACCAATTGGCCATCCGTCAAGCCCATCAACAGATACGGCCGTTTGCCCGCGCCCGGCGAGATAGAGGCGATCTCCGTCACAACTGCGGCGGGCAACGCAATTTCGGCAGGTTGGGCCACCTGGCCCTTGGCAAACGAGAGGATGCGGATGCGCTGGCGTTCGCCATCGGGCACGGCAATGTCGGAGACGCCGTCGCCATCGAAATCGGCGACCACGGCCATGTCGATAATGTCCGTTCCCGGCACGTGGTTGGAGACGTTGTGGACTGCAACGCGCTGCCGGAAGGTGTGTCCGTCCAGCGTTAGGATCTGCAGCGTACCACCGCTATCGGGCGCGCTGACGAGAGCAATATCGACCGACCCGGTACCCGTGAAATCAGCCGCGCCCACCGGGTTTAACCAGGCCCGCGGGGTCCCCAGCGGCTCGGTTTCCGCGATGGTCTGCACCAGACCCTCTCCGGTGAGGCCCATGGCGACCAGCGCTGCGCCGGTGGTCTCGTCGCTGCGAACCAGCAGGATGGTGTCGGGATGGTCCGGGCCGAGATCGACAATGCGGGGACGCCGGTCCTCGAACGCCTGCGAGGTCGGCAGATCGATGCGGAAAGTGCGCGCCGTAATATCCTCAATGACAAGAGCACCGGCAACCGGGCCGGCAAGCGTGCTGCCAAGCAGACGCTGGGTTGGATCCGCGAGCCAGGCGTGAGCGATGGTATGCTGCCCCACCGCCACCTGGGACCCTGGCAACGCCCCCTCCGGCAGGGGATCGTCTGGCTTGGGATTGACGATTGGTTCGGCACACAGGCCTTCGCCGCATTCGGCGAGAAAGTACCCGGTGCCGTCTACAGTCTCGATGGTGACCTGATCAAACCTGCTACTGCCGCCGGTGGTCCGGATCCGGCGCGGCGCGGCGGCAATCGGTATCGGCTGAACCACCCATGATCCGGCCTTGATCTGGCTGCCATCGGGTTGATCGGCGCCCTGCGCCGTCGCTTGGTTAAGCGCGCCCAGTTCCAGCCAGGCACCCAGAAGCGCGCCGCATGCGATGCGCCAGCAACGCGAATCCAGCATCAAATCCGCCCGCCTTAAGGCTTGATTACAGCCTTGAGCTCCGCAAAGCTTAAGGCTTGATTACAGCCTTGAGCTCCGCAAAATTTTTGGCCGCTTCGACCAATTGATTGTTCTCGCACTGTTTTTCCAGGGCGGCGAGCGCTGTGCCGACCTTGTCGGATTCAGCCTTGCTGGTGTACTTATGATTCTCCCATGACTGCGCCAACGTATCGACAGCCGCAAAGCACATCTGCGGTGTGGTCATGGCGTCATCGGCGCGTGCAGCACCGGCAACCAGCACGAGGGCGGCGGCGGTCAGAACTTGCTTGAACATAAACGTTTCCCCGATCCCGAAAGCTGAAGCCAAATCTAACGAGGCGAGGTTAGCATAGCAACATGAACCCAGGCTGTATGGACCCTGCAACGCCGGTTCAGCTGGTCGCAGCGCCGCGTGGCTATTGCGTGACAGGGGGTGCCGCGCTGGATTATTGATGCTCAATTGCCCCAAAGCCACCGGAGTGATCATGGCCACCCGAGCCAACCACGCGCGCCAGCACTTTGCCTCCGACAACAATGCCGGCATCTGCCCTGAGGCCATGGCCGCCATGGTCGAGGCGGATGCCAGCGGGCACGAACCCTCCTATGGCGAGGACCGCTGGACCAAACAGGTCTGCGATCGTCTGCGCGACCTGTTCCAGACCGATTGCGAAATCTTCTTCGTTTTCAACGGTACGGCGGCCAATGCGCTGGCGCTGGCCGCGCTCTGCCAATCCTACCAGGCGGTGATTTGCCACGAGGTCGCCCATGTGGAGGCCGACGAGTGCGGGGCGCCCGAATTTTTCTCCAACGGCTCGAAACTGCTGACGGTCGAGGGGCCGAACGGAAAGATCACCCCCGATGCCCTCGAGCGCGCCGCCACCAGGCGCACCGACCTGCATTTCCCCAAGGCCAAGGCCGTCACCCTAACGCAGTCGACCGAAGTCGGTACGGTGTACACGGTTGATGAACTGCATGCCCTGGCCGCCATGGCCAAGCGTCATGGCCTGAAGGTGCATATGGACGGCGCCCGTTTTGCCAACGCGGTAGCGACACTGGGTGTTCATCCCTCCGAGATCACGTGGCGGGCCGGTGTCGATGTGCTGTCGCTGGGCGGCACCAAGAATGGTTTGGCCGTGGGCGAGGCCGTGGTCTTTTTCAACAAGGCACTGGCCGAAGATTTCGCCTGGCGCGCCAAGCAGGCGGGGCAACTGGCCTCCAAGATGCGCTTCATTTCGGCGCCCTGGCTCGGGCTCCTGGAGAACGATGTCTGGCTGAAGAATGCGCGCCACGCCAACACGATGGCGCGGCGACTGCATGACAAGATTACCGGCATTCCGGGTGTACGCATCATGTTCGAGCCGCAAGCCAACGCCGTGTTCGCCG
>JAYUAJ010000518.1:0-6836 GCA_043741375.1 Hyphomicrobiaceae bacterium
GGGGGGGGCAGCCTCGGCTTTCAGCGCGGCCTTCGAGGCCCCGGAGCTTGGCGATTGCGCGACCATCCTGACCTGCTTATTCCAGCCCCATCAGCACCGGGGCCAGCGAGGCCAGCAGCAGCGCCGCCATGGTGTAGTTGAATATCCGCACGCGCACCGGGTCTTTCAGCATGTCGCGCAGGCCGACGCCAAAGCCGGTCCAGCAAGCGATGCTGAGAATGCACATGGCGCCGAACACCGCCGTCATCAGCAGCAAGCTGATGAGAAAATTCGTGGGCACCGTATAGGCCGTCACGGCAGTCAGGATCATGGCCCAGGCCTTGGGGTTAACCCATTGGAACAGCGCGGCCGCCAGGAACGTCATAGGTTTTTCCGTGCCCGTCGCATCGCCCTTGATCGGTCCGGCATTGGCGATTTTCCAGGCCAGCCACACCATGTAGGCGACGCTGACCCACTTTAGGACCGTATAAAGTACAGGGAAAGCCACGAACGCCTGCTCGATGCCGAGGCCCACGGCCACGATCATGATCATGAAGCCGATACAGACGCCCAGCATGTGCGGAACCGTGCGCACAAAGCCGAATTTCACGCCCGAGGCCAGCAGCATGATGTTGTTTGGGCCGGGTGTGATGGAGGCGACAAAAGCGAACACGCTGAGCGCGGCGAGCAGCTGGAGGGGCATGGCTGGGTCCGTATGGCGGGCTAAGTCGAGTAAAGCCTATACCCGTTCCGCGCGATAGGTCAATAATGCTGACCTATCCGCTGCGTCTGGTGCGCATCCACTGGTCATGTTACATTTTGTCGATGGCAACACGGCGTTTCGAGATTGTCAGCGAACCCGCCTATCTCGCCCGCGAGGCGGGAAGCGATGTCCGCCATGAATTGTTCGATAGCGTCGTCTATGCCATGGCCGGTGGCAGTGACCGGCATGCACGCATCGCCGGCAATCTGACGGCGGCGCTGAACCTGCCCGACCGTTGCGTGGCCTATGGCAGCGATATGAAATTGCGGATCGCCCACGCCGAAGCTGCGGACCATTACTATCCCGACCTCATGGTTTGCTCGCCAGTGTCGGGCTGGAATTGCTGGTAGGTGCGCTCTACCGCCGGGTGGAGTTCTGAGTGCGCACGCCGGGCACACAATCGGGCGCACCCGCTGAGCTGCCAAATGCGTATCTGACACCGGCAGCCCATCTGTGCTACATTGTAGCCCAAGGAGTTCCACGCCATGACCAACACCGTTGTCCGCGCCCGCATCGATTCCGAAACCAAGGAGGAGGCGGCTGCAGTGCTCGCCACCATCGGCTTGACTGTTTCTGACGCCTTCCGCCTGCTGCTGGTCCGCATCGCCCGGGAGAAGGCCTTGCCGTTTGAGCCGTTCGTGCCGAATGCGGAGACGATTGCGGCGATGGAGGAGGCGAGGAAGGGTGGTGGAGAGCGGTATAGTTCGGTTGAAGACATGTTGGCGGCATTGAATGAGGACGATTGAGCTCAAGAAGGCCTTTCGTCGCGATTTTAGGCGAGTGAAGAAGGGTTGCCACCTCCGGCCCGACCTGGTGCTGATCTACCGCAAGCCGGATCGCCGCCCTCCACTCCGCTTCCGCCTCCTCCAGCCCCTTCCCCAGCTGGCCCCGCTCCCGCGACACAATACTCGCCTGGACCGGATCGCGCGTGTAGAGGCCCGGATCGCCGAGTTTGCGGTCGTAGCGCGCCAGCTCCGCTGTCAGCTCCGCCATCCGCTTTTCCGCCGCCTGCACCTTCTTCTTCAGCGGCTGCAAATTCACGCGCTTTTCCGCCCCGCCGCGCCGCGCGTCGACCTTGCCGGCACTGCTGCCATCCACATCCCACCCACCTCAGGCCAGCCGGGTGCCGGTGGAAATGGGAAACCCGCGCAAAAGTTCGCCCGCTTGCATCGGCTTCTTGCCCGCGCGCTGCAGTTGCTGCAACCGCACGGCCCCATCGCCGCACGTAACGGTTAGGACATCGTCGAGGCACGTTCCGGCTGGGCCGCTGCCTTGCGCCAGCGAACTCTGCAGCACCTTCAGCCGCTCGACTTTGCCATCGGTGGCGATCTCAAACCACGCTCCAGGGAACGGCGAGAGGCCCCGGATATGATCGTGCACGGCCTGGGCCGGGCGGGACCAATCGATGCGGGCCTCGGCCTTTTCGATCTTGGCGGCGTAGGTGACGCCTTCATCGGCCTGCGGCCGGCAATCGAGCGAACCGCGTGCCAGGGCGCCGAGCGCCCGCAACATGAGGTCGGCCCCGCGACTGGCGGCAAGATCATGCAGCATCCCGGCGGTCATGTCGGATGGGAGCATCAGGGGCTCGGCAAGACAGACCGGGCCAGTGTCCAGTCCCGCTTCCATGCGCATGACGCAAACTGACGTTTCGGTATCACCGGCCATCAGTGTACGCTGCAAGGGGGCCGCGCCGCGCCAGCGTGGCAACTTGGAGGGGTGCAAGTTGAGGCAGCCCTCACGCGGGATGTCCAAGATGGTCTGCGGCAAGATCAATCCGTAAGCGACCACGACGGCAACGTCGGCGGCATGGGCGGTAAAGTCGGCGACCGCCGCCTCGGAGCGCAAGGATTTGGGCGTCACCACCGGCAGCCCCGCGCCGCGCGCGAACGCCTCTACTGCGGAGGGGCGCGGCTCCAGCCCGCGGCCGGCAGGCTTGGCGCCTTGCGTGTAGACCGCGACGATCTCGTGGCCCGAGCAAACCAGAGTGGCCAGCGTCGGGACGGCGAAATCAGGGGTGCCCATAAAGACGATGCGGAGCGGCATGAGGAAAGACTCTGCGAGGGGCTGCACCGTCAGCGATGCCACCGCAAAGTCAGGCATGCAAGACCCGATCAGACTGGGTTGCGGTGCGTCAGGCGGCGGGCGGCAGCGGCCCACATGGCGAACATCAGGGAGAGCACGCCGAAGGCAACGGCGCGTCTTGGCTCTCCAGCATGGGCCAGCAACAGCAACCCGAAAGCCGCCAGCATCAGGTTCACCACCCAATGGAAGCCGCGCGCGATAGCAAGGCCTGCATAAAGCCATTGCGGCATGGTCTTGAACGACCACGGTACGAGCATAACAATGTTGATTGCGACCATGGCAAGGATGAGCCCGCGCGTGTTCGAGGCCGCCGAGCGCGCGACAAATGTCAGCGCCAAGGTTAACGCGACGCCGCTCGCCATGCCGCCCCACAGCAGCGCCTTGTGCGCACCTTGTGGGCGAAACTGGACTTCCAGGTTTCTGCGATGCTGGCCAAGGGACGTCTCCACTAACGCTGAAGGGCGAACAGGTTTTATCTCAATTCTGGAGGCTACCCGATCTGCGTTAGAGAAGACCTTTGGAATTCAATCGAATTTTAGCAATTCAGCCGACGGTTTCTTCGTCGCGCTTGGCCTTCACCAGCTTTTTTATGATGATATCGCGCTTCAGCTTGGAGAGATGATCGATGAACAGCTTGCCGTTCAGGTGATCGATCTCGTGCTGCACGACGGTCGCCAGCATGCCCTCGCAAATCATTTCGGAGGTCTTGCCGGCAAGGTCCATGTAGCGCACGCGGACCTGGTTGGGCCGCTCCAGTTCGGCATAGACATCCGGGATCGACAGACACCCTTCCTCGTGCATGCGCCTTTCGTTGCCGATGACCTCGAGGATTTCGGGGTTGAGCATGGCAATCGGCTGCTTGGGATCGGTGTCGTTTTTGACGATGTCCATCACCAGAAGCCGGCGCGGCACGCCGACCTGCACGGCGGCCAGGCCCACGCCCGGCGCTTTGTACATGGTGGCGAACATGTCAGCGACCAGCCGCTTCAGGTCGGCGTCGATGCGCTCCACCGGCGCGCTCGTCCGCCGCAGCAGCGGGTCGGGAGCTCTTATGATGTCGAGAATGGCCATGGGCTTGAAATAAGCAAAGGGCGCTTACGGGTCAACCGGCGGACGGCGCGTCACGGCGGCCAAATCGCAGGTTTGCCCAACGAATCAGCTATTCCTTTCCGTATGGATCGTAGTCTTCAGGGTTTTTGGGACGCCGAACGGCAAATCCAGGATATTTGGTCCGGATTGCCGGCGTGGGCGCAGGCTGGCGCGGCCGCTGCGGCCGTTCTGATGGCGCTCGTCCTCATTTTTGCGCGAAAAAACGCCAAACGGCGGCGCGCGGCTGCCGCTGCCAGCGAAGCCCGGCTGTTGGCTGCTGGACGCGATAGCGCCGCCGCCAGTGAGGCGGGGCTGGCGGAGCTACGGGGGCGATTGGCGACCATCGCTGAGATGACATCGGCGCGGCAGGCAGAACTGTCGGAAACCTTCAACCAGCGGCTCGATCACGTCTCGGATCGCCTGGCGCGCAACCTCGAAGGCGTCAGCGACCGGCTCGGCCAAGGGCTGAACGAGACCGGCGCGCGGCTTGGCAGCCATCTGTCGCAATCCTCGCATCGCACCGCCGAAACGTTGGCCCAGCTCGGCGAGCGGCTGGCACTCCTGGACAAGGCCCAGGCCGGCATTGCCGAACTGAGCGGCCAAGTCGTCGGCTTACGGGATGTGCTGGCCAACAAGCAGGCGCGCGGCGCTTTCGGCCAGGGCCGGATGGAGGCCATCATCGAGGATGGACTGCCGCGCGGCGCCTACGAATTCCAGGCCACGCTCAGCAATGGCAAGCGGCCCGATTGCCTGATCCGGCTGCCCTCCGCCCCCGCGCCGCTGGTCATCGACGCCAAATTTCCGCTCGAGAGTTTCGAGGCCCTGCGGCTCGCCGCGACCCCCGAAGCCACGGCCAAGGCCTCGGCCCAGGTCCGCACCGCCATCGGCCGGCACATTGATGACATTGCTGAAAAGTATCTCATTCCCGGCGAGACGCAGGGCATGGCGCTGATGTTCGTGCCCTCGGAATCGGTCTGCGGCGACATCATGGAGCGCTTTCCTGATCTGGTGCAGCAGGCGCACCGTATGAGGGTGATGCTGGTGTCGCCCAACATGCTGATGCTGGCGGTGCAGACCATGCTCGCAATCCTGAAGGATGTGCGCATGCGCGAGCAGGCCGGCCTCATCCAGCGTGAGGTCGGGCTGCTGATGGGCGATGTCGGCAAGCTGGCGGAACGGGTGCGCGACCTGGAGCGGCATTTCACGCTCGCCAGCAAGGACGTGGAAAAAGTGTTGGGCGGGCTTGAGAAGGTGACGCAACGTGGGCGACGCATCGAGGCTGTCGAATTGGCGGAATCGCCTGCGGGCGATGCCACAAAACCGCTCACCGTCGTGGCGGCCGAGTAGCGGTGCGCCAGATGCAGTCAAACGAAAGCACGGCATTTTGTTTTGGATACTGAGTATCGGAGCCTTGATGATCGGCCTTTACGGGTTGGTCATCGCCCTCGCCTATGCCAAGCAACGGGCGCTGGTCTATCATCCCGGCGGCCTGCGGCTGGCGCCTGTCCAGTTCGGCCTCGCCAACGTCGACGACGTCACGCTGGTGACGCCCGATGGCGAAAAACTGGTCGCTTGGTGGGCCAAGGCCGCGCCCGGCAAGCCAACCATCCTCTATGTGCATGGCAACGCCGGTCATCTGTCCGAACGCTCCGAGCGCATCCGCTTTTTCCAGAACTCCGGCATCGGCATCTTCATGCTGGCCTATCGCGGCTATTCCGGCAGCACCGGATCGCCCTCAGAAACCGCCAATGTCGCCGACGCCGTGCTCGCGTTCGATCATCTGTTGGCGACTGGCGTGCGGAAGCAAGACATTGTGCTATTTGGAGAATCTCTTGGGACCGGCGTCGCGGTGCAGCTCGCTGGCCTGCGACCGGGAGCGGCCGGGCTGGTCCTGGATTCGCCCTTCACCAGCATGGCCGATACGGGCGCGCATCATTTCCCTTGGCTGCCTGTCGGCGCGTTGCTCACGGATCGTTATGACAGCCTGTCGCGCATCGGAGCGCTTCACTTGCCGCTGCTGGTCTTGCACGGCGAGGCGGATGACACGGTGCCGGTCGCCATGGGGCGGGCGATCTATGCCGCCGCCAACGAACCCAAGAGGATCGTCACCTTCCCGGGCGCGCAGCACATTCTGCACGCGCAATTCGGATCGCTGGAAATCGTCCGCGATTTTATCGGCGCACTCAAGCGCTGAGCTGGGCGATCACGGTCGGCTTACGTTTGGCCGGGGCGCGATTGGGCAGCGCTCCCACCGGGAAGGTGATTGGCGCGATCTCGATCGTACCTTCGCGTTCGGCGGTCCAGACATCATGCTGCATCTGCAGGGCCAGCCAATAGCGGGCGCCATTGCCAAAGGCCTTGCCCAAGCGGCGCGCCATATCGAGCGATACCGGGCGGCGCTCCGTGAGAAAATCCGTAAGGCGGGTGAGGCTGACTCCGAGCTTGGCGGCGAGCACTTTGCGGCTGAGACCAAGCCGCGGCAGGATTTGTTCTCGCAGCACTTCGCCGGGATGGGGCGGGCCGTAGCCCCATTGCTCGTAGTTCAACTGAAGCGACATAGTAGAAAACGTCTCCAAAACATGTCCGGGCGCTGCCGGCGCCGGGCGGCAGCGATTTCTCGCGGGCGCTCAACGTCATCAGTCGCGTTGCAGGTCTGAAAGGGTCAGGACCGGCGGCCGAAAAGAATTATCTCGGCAGATCAATGAGATAGTACTTCGAACCTTAACAAAGTATGAACAGTCGAGGATTTTCAGAACACGAGTGCAAAAAGCCAAAAGGCCCCGCAGCGATCTCGCTGGAGGCCTCGACCAACCTATTGAGATACAACCCGAAACCTAGCGGCGCTTGGTGACCGGACCGGCCGCGATCAGGCCTTCGCGCTGCAGCTTCTTGCGCGCCAGCTTGCGGGCGCGGCGCACGGCTT
>JAYUAJ010000519.1:0-6830 GCA_043741375.1 Hyphomicrobiaceae bacterium
TGGATCAGACCGTGATCGCCACAAGCTTGCCGGCCATGGCGGTGGACCTCGGCACCGATCCCGTCACGCTTAAGCTCGCCTTCACATCCTATCTTCTCAGCCTCGCAGTGTTCATTCCCATCAGTGGCTGGGCCGCCGACCGGTTTGGAGCGCGCGTCGTATTCCAGACCGCCATGGTCGTATTCACGCTGGGGTCGATCGGCTGTGGCTTTTCCCAATCGCTGCTGTCGCTGATCGGATTTCGCATGTTTCAGGGTGTCGGCGGCGCCATGATGGTGCCAGTCGCTCGGTTGATCATCTTGCGTCTGGTGCCGCGCCACGAGATGTTGCAGGCACTGACCTATCTGACCGTACCAGCCCTGATCGGCCCGGTGATTGGCCCGCCGCTGGGCGGATTCATCACGACGTACTATCATTGGCGCTGGATTTTCTGGATCAACGTTCCAGTGTGCCTGCTCGGCTTGGCGCTCGCCTACCTTCTATTGCCGGACGTGCGCGGGGATCAGACCGGGCGTCTTGATTGGGGCGGTTTTGCCCTGTCAGGTTTCGCCCTGAGCGCGCTTCTGTTCGGCATCACTTTGTTCGGCCGCGCGTCGCTCTCGCCGGCCTGGCCGCTTGCGCTGCTTGGCGTCGGGGCGCTGCTGGCTGCAGCATATGTGCGCCGCGCCGCTGGCATGGCGCGTCCTATCCTGGACCTGCGACTGTTGTCCGATCCGAGTTTCCATTCCGGAGTCATTGGCGGCGCGCTATTTCGCATCGGCATCGGCGCGTTGCCGTTCCTGCTGCCGCTGCTGCTGCAGGTTGGCTTTGGCATGACGCCGTTCGGCGCCGGGTCGCTGACGTTCGCCGCAGCGGCCGGTGCGATGCTCATGAAGGCGACCGCGCACCCGATCCTTCGCCGCTTCGGTTTCCGTCCAGTGCTGATGTGGAACGGCCTGATTAGCGCGGTTCTGATGGCCGCGACGGCACTGTTCAGTGCAACCACCCCACACCTCCTGATCATGGCGGTGCTGCTGATCGGGGGCTTCCTGCGCTCTCTTCAGTTCACGGCGCTCAACGCCATCACATTCGCCGACATCTCAACCGAGAAGCTGAGTGCCGCGACCACACTGGCGAGCGTCGTGCAGCAGCTGGCGAGTTCGATCGGCGTGGCGTTGGCCGCCTTGGTCATCGAAGGCGTAGAAACTCTGCGCGGCGCACAAAGCCTGGGCGTCATGGACCTGGGAGTGGCGTTTGTCGTTCTATCGGCTGTCGCAGCAACATCCCTACCGGTCCACGCCCGCATGCCAGCGACCGCCGGACGCGACCTGGTTGGCAAACCGACAGCAGCCTCGAATTGAGTCAATATTAGCGCTTGCGGAACATTGCACGAACAACTATGGTTCGTTCACTCTTTGTGCAAGACCGCGTTCCACAAGGCCATAATCGGCTGCCGCAATCGAAACAGGGTGCCACGCATGCTCACCGCCAAGCAGAGGGATCTGCTGCTGTTCATTCACGACCGGCTTAGCGAGACGGGCGTTCCACCATCGTTCGACGAGATGAAGGATGCGCTGGATTTGAAATCCAAGTCCGGTATCCATCGGCTCATCATGGCGCTGGAGGAACGTGGCTTTATCCGCCGCATGCCGCACCGCGCGCGCGCCCTCGAGGTGGTGAAGCTGCCGGACTCGGTTGGCAACAGCAAGCTCAGTAGCGGCAAAGGAGCTGACAGCGGCGCGGGGGCTGCGCAGGTCACGGGTCAGCGCGGCTTTACCCCGAGCGTGGTCCAGGGCCGCTCAACGCCCGCTCCCAAGCTTTCGGACTATCGGGGCGCGGTTTCGGTGCCGGTGATGGGACGTATCGCGGCCGGCGTGCCGATCGAGGCCATCCAAAACCACGTCTACGACATCGAGGTGCCGCCTGACATGGTGATCGGAGGCGAGCACTTTGCCCTCGAGGTCAAGGGTGACTCGATGATCAATGCAGGCATCCTGGAAGACGATGTCGTGATCATTAAACGCGGCGATACTGCGGGCAGTGGCGATATCGTGGTGGCGCTGGTGATGGGCGAGGAAGCGACGCTGAAGCGGCTGCGGCGCAAGGGCGCCTCGATTGCCCTGGAAGCGGCTAATCCGGCTTATGAAACACGCATCTTCGGCCCCGATCAGGTGGATGTGCAGGGCACCCTGGTTGGGCTGATCCGGCGCTATTGAGCCAAGCTGGCGACGGCGTCGGGCGACTCTGCTTCGGAGGTCTGGGCCGCAGGCTCTGCGGTTGTGATCTCTGGCTGCGGCGTTGGCTGGGGTAGTTGCCGAGGCGGAAGCTTTGGCTTCTTGTGTTTGGCGATTACAGATTTTGCGCGGGTGTCAGGCTTGGCTGACTTTCGGCTGGACGTTAGCTTTGACGCTCCGTGTTGCCATCCTGGGGTGGCGAAATCTTCCACTTGCGATCTTGCGGACGCTAGTTGCATCGCCAGGGCCCAAGGGCGATCACCCCGGCCTGCAGCGACCGTATCAACGACCGGCCGGCCTCCTGCAAACCGGATGGCATGCGCGCCGCCAGCGCGAAGATCGCGCGCATCGAGCACCAATGACGGCCCGACGCACGGCGCCGGCTGGCGATAGCGCAGGATAACGATGGTGGCATTGGCGCAGTCGTCGGCAAGCGAGGCTGGCGCATCGGAAATCGCCACCACCTTGCCACCAACCAGCGCGGTGCACCCCAGTCCATCGCAGCGGAAGCCTTCGCCTGTGCGCAGCATGGCGATATCACGGCCGTCGGCATCGGCCTGTAGCCACTGCGTCAGGTCAAATGTCCCGCTCTTGCCCGGCAATGCCGACAGCTCCCCCGTCCCCAGACGAATGGCGATCGGCGTTCCCTCGCGCCCGATCAGGATATCAGCCGCCTCGCCGCGAACCGCCAACAGCATCCCGATCCCCACCAGGATCAGCCCGAAATAGCGCCAGTTCTGTCGCCAGAGACACAGCCAAGCGGCCCCAAATGTGATCACGCCGAGCGCAAATATGGGCATTTGCGGCACCAGCACCACTGCCCCCGGCAGCGCACTCACCCAACGGGCGATGGCCATCATCAGGCCGACACACTGGTCCACCAACAGCAACGGCCCGCCCTCCAGTCCGAACGGCATGGCAGCTAGCACCACCGCCACCAGCGGCATGATGACGAGATTGAACAGCGGCTCCGCCAGAATGTTGGCGAGGATACCGTAAACCGGCAGCCGATGAAACGTGAACAGAGAATAGGGCGCGACGGCCAGTGTCGCTATAGTAGTCGCGGCGAACGTCTCGCGCACAACACGGCCAAACAAACCGCCACCCCAGCCCAACCACGCCCAAGCCCCATCGCTGGCTTTTGGCTTGTGCCTCGCTACGCCGCCAGCTTGCGTGCCAGGCATCGCCCAGTCGCCTGCCCACTCATAGGCTGCCATCAGGGCAACGACCGCCGAGAACGACATCTGGAAGCTCGGATCCAGGAGCGTTTCGGGTTCCGGCAGGATCAGGCAAAGCGCCGCGATGGCGAGATTGCGCATCGAGAGGCCGGGCCGATCGAGCAGTACGGCGAGCAAACTAACCGCGACCATCACATAGGCCCGGCATGTCGCGCTGCCTGCGCCGGACATCACGACGTACACCGTCGCCCCGGCCAAACCCGCCGCGGTGGCGATCTTTTTCACCGGCCAGCGCAGGGCGACGGTGGGGAATGCGGCCAGCAGGCCGCGGGTCAGACCGAAGAAGGCCCCCGCCATGATCGTGATCTGCAGCCCTGAGATGGCGAGCAGGTGCGACAAGCCGCTGTCGCGCAGCGCGTCGGTGATTTCGGGCGGAATGCTTTTCTGTTCGCCCGTCACCAGCGCATCCGCCATCAGCCCGCTCGA
Organism: Hyphomicrobiaceae bacterium; assembly: GCA_043741375.1. Lineage (GTDB taxonomy): Bacteria > Pseudomonadota > Alphaproteobacteria > Rhizobiales > Hyphomicrobiaceae > JANYHF01. Next base: position 3,878 of record JAYUAJ010000519.1, read on the forward strand.
CCCCGGCAGCGCGGAGGTAATTCGCAAACTGATCTCTTCGCGCAGACGCTCGAACGTGGTGCGCACTCCGGTCCAGAGCGGTATGCCGGCGAGTTCCGGATCTGGAGCCGGCCGGCCGACGCTGAAGCCAACACCACCGACGCCGGCAAACCAGGCCTGCCGGGCAAAGTCAAAACCGTTCGGCTCGGACGGCGCGGGTGGCGGCTGCAGCATGGCTCGGATGGTCAGCGCGTCGCCTGCCAGGACGCCGCTGTTGCCGAACTTCGAGGTGACGCGCACCCGGGTCGGAGTCGCCTCCCGTGGCAGCCCGTCGATACTGGCAACGCGAATGGTCAACCGCACGCCCTTTTCAGCGCGGCGTTCCACCACCTCGACCCAGCCATGGACCGTTTGGACGCGCTTGGAAAACGCCACCACCGGGCCGCGCACCCATTCGACGCGCAGTTTGGCAGCGCCAAATCCGACGGCAGCGCACAGCACCGCGCCGGTCAGGGCCAGCGCAACCACACCGCGCCGCACCGCCAGTTTCAGACCGGACGCCGCCAGCAGCGGCGCCACCGCGAACACCCAAACCGGCTCGATGGGCGCGGCGAAATAGAGCCCGATGCCAACGCCAACAAACACTGGTACCCACAGGAACCAGCGGTCCTGCTCGGCGGCCAGCAGGGCGGACAAGTCGAGGACGCCGATCGACCGACGCGATAGCCGGCGCCAGGCCAGCGCCGGGTTGACGCTGGTCGCGCCGGCGAGCCACAACTCGGCCCGTGCACTCAACACACCCATGGCCAACCGGCCTTACTCAACCTGGGCCGCCCGTGCTAGAGCACGCCCAGTTACGCAACGGTTTCACAATGCGAGCGGTCGCCAATGTCGGCGAGCCCTCAGAGCCTTTCAGCTCTTCTTCGAATCGCTTCAAGGCTCTAAGTCTTTGTTTAGTCGCGTTTTTTTCGGAAAACCGCCTTACACTTTTCCGGAAGCGCTCGAGAAAGTCTTCGACATGCCAGACAACGCAAGAGCCCAAGTCGTCACGCGCTTTGCGCCATCCCCCACCGGCTACCTCCATATCGGCGGTGCGCGTACGGCCCTGTTCAACTGGCTGTATGCGCGCGGCCGCGGCGGCAAGTTCCTGTTGCGCATCGAGGATACCGACCGCGAGCGCTCCACAGAACCTGCCGTCGCCGCCATCCTCGATGGCCTGATGTGGTTGGGCCTGGAGTGGGACGGCGAGCCCATCTATCAGTACGCGCGCGCCAAACGGCACCAGGAGATTGCCCAGCAGCTGTTGGCCTCTGGACATGCTTACCGTTGCTATTGCTCGCCCGCTGACCTTGAGGCGATGCGCGAGAAAGCGCGCGCCGAGAACAAGTCGCCGGTCTACGATGGCAGCTGGCGCGACCGCCTCGCGTCCGACGCTCCCGCCGGCGTGAAACCCGCGATCCGCTTCAAGTCACCGCGCACCGGCGAGACCGTGATCGACGATCAGGTGCAGGGCCGCGTCGTATTCCAGAACGAGAATCTGGACGATCTCATCATCTTGCGCGGCGACGGCAACCCGACCTACAACCTGTCGGTTGTGGTTGACGATCACGACATGGGCGTCACGCACATCATCCGCGGCGACGACCATCTCACTAACGCGGCGCGACAATCGCAGATCTATGCCGCGATGGGCTGGGAGCGGCCGTCCTTCTCGCATATCCCGCTGATCCATGGGCCGGACGGTGCCAAGCTCTCCAAGCGGCACGGCGCGCTCGGCGTCGAGGCCTATCGTGATATGGGGTACCTCACGCCGGCCTTGCGCAACTATCTGGTCCGGCTCGGCTGGTCGCATGGCGACGATGAGATCATGAGCACGGCGCAAATGACGGAGTGGTTCGACCTGCCAGCCATCGGCCGCAGCCCGGCGCGCTTCGATTTCCTGAAGCTGGCCAACGTCAACGGCCACTATATGCGCGAGATGCCCAATGACGATCTCATGGCGGCACTGCGCGAAATGCTTGCGCACTCTGCTGATCGGCAGGACTGGCTGAAGCAAAGAACGGATGCCGATTGGGTGCGGTTGCGGGCAGCGCTGCCGGGCCTCAAGGAGCGCGCTAAAACGTTGGTCGAACTGATCGACAACGCGGCCTATCTGTTCGCGCAACGTCCGCTGAAGGTCGATCCAGAGGCCGAGAAGCTTCTGACGCCCGAAGGCAAGGCCGCGCTAAAGGGCGTCCTCGGCGTATTGTCGGCGGCCAACGATTGGGAGCCCTCGGCGTTGGAGGCGGCGGTCAAAGCCTATGCGGAGGGCGCGGGCTTAAAACTCGGCAAACTCGCCCAGCCGTTGCGCGTTGCTCTCACCGGCAAGACCACCAGTCCGGGCATCTTCGATGTGCTGGCGAGCCTCGGCCGCGAAGAGTCGCTCGCACGGCTCGGGGATCAGGTTTCGTAGCCGCTCTGTAGGGTGGGCTGAGGTCTTACGAAGCCACCCTACACGCACATTTTGAGCAACGAAATCCAATGCGTGCCGGCGCTGCAGCGGTGACGGTTCTGCACGCATTTGAAATACGTCCAGCTGTAGTGCCAGCCGCGTCCGCACAACAGCCCATCTGCGGACGCCGGGACAGAGCTCGACATCAAAAGCAGTGTTGCGTATAAGAGTATTGAATGGCGCATCCCAAACCTCTTGCGTTCCGGCGCCGCCCTAGCCGATTCGTCAGACTGGATGCGTGCGCTTCCAAGCCTCGCGCCAGAAGATAACCCCAACGAACAGCGCCATGACCAGCGCCGTCAGATAGGGAAATCCATCGGGCCCGAACGTCTGCATGGCCCAACCGGTGAGCAGCGCGCCCAGCAGGGCGCCGAAGCCCCACATGCTGGCGATCGCCGCCGTTCCGGTGACCAGCTCCGCGCCTGAGAACCGCTCGCCCACCTCCGACAGCGCCATGGTGTAAATGCCGGCGGACGAGGACCC
>JAYUAJ010000520.1:0-15205 GCA_043741375.1 Hyphomicrobiaceae bacterium
CAGAGACTCACTGCACCCGGTCACGTTGCGGCCGGGCAGCAAAAGGTGGGTATCATGCATGCGACCATGCGTTACTACGCCGGACCCGGCGCCAAGGAATTGGCCGATTTACTTGAGCGTCGCAAAGCCGACGTCGAGACGACCATGCGCAAGACGCCGAAATTCGTCAGCTACAACTTGGTCCGGTTGGCCGAGGGGTGCGTCTCGATGACGGTGTGCCACGACAAGTCGGGCACCGAGGAGAGCGCCAAAATGGCCTCGGCCTGGATCAAGGAGCACGGCGCCGGAATTAAGGTGAATCCGCCGATGGTGTCCGAAGGAACGGTCCTCGTCCACGCCAAGTAGCGTGCCTTGACGTGCGCGTCAGGCCGTCACGGCCTGGCGCGATCGCGACGGAAGCATACGCGCGATCGCCATGCCCGCAAGCATACCTCCGACGAACAGGAACGGCTCGATGCGGCCGATGCCGAGCGCGGGGATCGAACCGCCAGGGCAGAAGCCGGAGAGGCCCCAGCCGATGCCGAAAAGGCCCGAACCGAGGACGAGCGGAGCGTCGATGGGCTTCTGCGCCGGAAGGGAAAAGGCGTCGGCCACGAGCGGCTTTCCGCGGCCGAGCACCAAGCGGTAGCCGACCAGCGATACCGCGACGCCCCCGCCCATGACAAAGGCGAGGCTCGGGTCCCAGGTGCCCGCGATATCGAAGAAATTGATCACCTTCGACGGGTCGATCATGCCCGAAATGGCGATACCGAGACCGAAGATGACGCCGAGGATCAGCGAGACGATGAGTTTGGTCATGGTTAAACTCCCACCATATGGCGGATGACGAAAACTGTCATCGCGGCTGTGGCCATGAAGGTCAGCACAGCAACCAACGATCGGGGAGAGAAGCGCGCGAGGCCGCAGATGCCGTGGCCGCTCGGGCAGCCGTTGCCGTAAGTGGTGCCGACGCCGACCAGTATGCCGCTGAGCGGCAGCGTGATGGCGGGGACAGGCACGGAAAAGCTGATGACGGAGCCGAATCCGGTGAACAGCAGCAGCGCCGGCGCGACGATCGCGCCGACCAGGAAGGCGATGCGCCAGCCCGGCGGGTCGTTAGCCTGCTCGGGCACGACGCCGCGCACGATGCCGGTGATGCCCGCGATCCGCCCGAGCGTCGCCATGAGCCCCACGGCGGACAGGCCGATAAGCGCCCCACCCGCAAGGGAGGCGTACGGAGTGAAGTTAACGATGCTAGTCATGGTGACAGTTCCAATAAAGACTTGTTCGTGCTGCACTTTCTTCTCCTCTCCCCCTTCTTTAGGGGGAGAGGAGACCGCGTCTCGCAGCGCGTTTCAGCGCAAGAGCCACGCGGTCGGTGAGGGCAGATGCAAACACCGGTCTTGGCGCCACCAATAGCGAGCCCATGGTCCGTACTCGTTGCTGCCCCTCATCCGGCGCTGAAACGCGCCACCTTCTCCCCCTAAGAAGGGGGAGAAGAAAGTAACTGCGCTCGACGCGTCAGGTCCTCACTTGATCTTGTTTTGCCGCATAATCGCGCTGATAGACGCGTGGCACGGCCGCCAGCGCGCGCTGCCACACTTCCAGCGGCTGGCGCGGCGAATCCTCAAACGCATCGAAGCCGCAGCGCAAGAGGTGGCTCGCCTGATCGGCCATGGGTTTGCCGGTGGCGCGGATCTCGCCCTTGAAGCCCAACGTGTGTCGGATGACGCGGGCCTGGCTGAAGGCGCGGCCATCGTTGAAGCTCGGGAACTCAAGCGCGACCAGGGCCAGTTTGGCCAAATGGGGCTTCAGCTCCTCGGCATCGACCGTGTTCATCAGCAGCACGCCGAGCCGTCCCTTGCGCGCTTTCAGCACGCTCGGATCGTCCTTCAGGCGCGTTGCGTCCACGATGAAATCGCCATCGTCCGGCAGCGGAACTTCGCCCTCGATGCGGGTCCAAGCGTCGTTGGCGTACTGTCCGTTTTTTATCAGCGGCATTTGTATGTCTCTAAGAAAGACGTGAAGTTGTAGGTTGGGTTAGCGGGCCTGAGCTCCAATTGGCAACTAAAGCTGCTTGTTCCCGCGTAACCCAACAAGTCCGGCCTCCTGATGTTGGGTTACGCGGGAAGCACCAATCTTCGATTGCGGACGCTCACTGGCCCGCTAACCCAACCTACGAGCCTACGCCGTTTGAGCGTAAACGGCGTCTTTGAACGGCGCGGGCCCCAGTCGCCGGTAGGCGCCAAGGAACGTCTCGCCCGTGTTGCGCAGGCCGATGTAAGTGTCGACGATCTTTTCGATGGCGGCGGGAACTTCCTCGGCGGAAAATCCCGGCCCCATGATCTGGCCGATGCTGGCCGTTTCGTCCGCCGAGCCGCCAAGCGTGATCTGATAGAATTCCTTGCCCTGCTTATCCAGGCCCAGGATGCCAATGTTGCCGGCGTGGTGATGGCCGCAGGCGTTGATGCAACCGGAAATTTTTATCGCCAGATCGCCAATTTCTTTCTGCCGGGCCGGCGCCTCGAAGCGTTTGGAAATCTCCTGCGCAATCGGGATCGAGCGGGCGGTAGCAAGCGCGCAATAGTCTAGGCCGGGACAGGCGATGATGTCTGTCACGAGGCCAAGATTGGCCGAGGCGAGCCCATGCTTTTCGAGGGCATGGTAAACGGCGACCACGTCCTTCTTGCGCACATACGGCAGCACAAGATTTTGCGCGTGGCTGACACGGATTTCGCTCAAGGAGAACTTGTCGGCGATGTCGGCCACCGCGCGCATCTGGTCGCTGGTCGCATCGCCGGGAATGCCGCCTTCCGGCTTCAGCGAAATGTTGACGATCGTATAGCCCGCCTGCTTGTGCTTGGCGCAGTTCACCTCATACCAGCGCGCCATCTTGGCGTTCGCCTTCAGATGCTGCGCCAGCTGAGGATCGGTATCGGGCAAGACGTCGTATTTCGGCGGCGCGAAGTATGTTTCAATGCGCGCGATCTCGGCCTCGGGGACCAGATGGCTAACGCTCGTCCCGCCGGCAGCTTTGATCTTCTCGTATTCCTCGTCGACCATCTTGCGGAAGGTTTCGTCGCCTTCTTCATGCAACAGGATTTTTATGCGCGCCTTATACTTGTTATCGCGCCGGCCATAGAGATTGTAGACCCTCATCACGGCTTCGATGTAGCCCAGCAATTCGCCCTTCGGCAGCCACTCGCGGCACACTTTTGCGATCATCGGCGTGCGACCCATGCCGCCGCCCACCAGCACCTGGAAGCCGGCCTCGCCCTTGGCGTTCCTGACGATCTTCAGGCCGATGTCGTGGAAGGCGACAGCCGCGCGGTCGGCCTCGGCCGCGGTGACGGCGATCTTGAATTTGCGCGGCAGGAAGCAGAATTCCGGGTGTAGGCTCGACCACTGGCGCAGCAGCTCCGCCCACGGCCGCGGATCCTCAATCTCGTCGGCCGCTACCCCTGCCCAATGGTCAGCCGTGACGTTGCGGATGCAATTGCCAGAGGTTTGGATGGCGTGCATTTCGACGTCGGCGAGGGCCTGCAAGATGTCGGGGGTGTCCTCAAGCTTCGGCCAATTGAATTGGAGGTTCTGGCGAGTCGTGAAATGCCCGTAGTTGCGATCCCATTTGTCGCCAATCATCGCCAATTGGCGCATCTGATTGGAGGACAGTGTGCCATACGGAATGGCGATGCGCAGCATATAGGCGTGCAATTGCAGATACAGCCCGTTCATGAGCCGCAAGGGCCGGAACTCATCCTCGGTCAGCTCACCTGAGATCCGGCGCGCGGTCTGGTCGCGGAACTGGGAAACGCGCTCTTTCACGAAGGCATGGTCGAATTCGTCGTAGCGGTACATGGTGTGGTGCTCGGAAAAAACGGATCAGAGGGAGAAGGGTTGCCGGACTTTGGCGGTTGATGGCCCGCGCTCGCATCATGGTCGCTACGCAATAAGCATCGTTCCGAAATGCAGATTGATTGACTTTATGCGCCACCCTTCGGATGTGCGTACATACTCCAGGTCTTCACTTTGAAAGACCTCATTGGCAACTGTTCCGGTTTTAATAGCGACCCACAAGAGCCAGTTGCCCGATGCCGTGTCTCCCGTCACTGTGACGATTGGATTGGAAAAGCTATGCATAGCGAAATCAACGCCGGCTGTGCTCTTTCTCAACATGCTGACGATTTGGTCAGGCCCCGTGACATCTACGCCTGTCGCGGCGCTTTTCCAGGTCGCGTCGACCGTAAATACTTGAGGCAATTTGTCAAAGTCTACTGATTTTCCGTTCCAACCTTTATTGATATAGAGGCCGTAAGTAGCCGTTAAAGTCTTGATGGCCTCGATGTCTTCTAGGCGGCGGAGGCGTTCGAGTAAAATTACATCGTCGCTCATATTAGACTCCATCGGTCTCAGATAAACGCCCCACCCTGCCCGCTGCCACCCGCCGCCCGCTCGGCTTGCTTACCGAGATCCTTACGTACGCTCGGCCCAAGACAGCGCAGATGCTCGCGGATGAGTGCAGCGCGTGGTCGCCCGTTTTCTTCCACGACATCAATGAGATAAGGTCCGACCACCAGATTGGCCTTGGCGGCGATGTTGCCCTTGCCTTCCAGCTCCAACGTGGCATCCTTCGTAGTGACGATGGCCGCGTCTTCGATCCACGGCGACCAGGCCGCGCCATCGGTCATGAACACGACCAGGCCGTCCTTCAAAAGGTTGGCCGTCAGCACCTGCCGGATGTCTTTTTTCGCAGCCATTATCCCATCACCCAATGCGTCGCCTCGGCGACTTGGGCCTTGCTCCAACCTGGTTCGGTCGCCACCGGCCTGACAAATTCTTTCACCCACGCCGGCCGCGACAGGCCTGCCGTCTGCCAATCGAGGCCGAAGAACAGGATGGCCGGGGCCATCACCGCCTCGTCCTTAACGCAGGCGTCGAGATCGCGCAGCACCGTAGCGAATGCGCGCTCGCTGGCAAGAGTCCCGTTTTCCACTATGACCACCGGAACGTCAGGCCGCGCGCCCGCCGCCAGCAGTTCGCGGCGGATGCGGGGGGCGCTGTCGACGCCCATGTAGACGGCGAAGGCGTGGTTGTTGCGGGCGAGCGCGGCCCAGTCGAGGGCCAGTTCGCCATCTGCGGTGGCGCCGGTGAGAAGGGTGAATTCGCGGATCGTGCGCCGGTTGGTTACTGGCAGGCCGATGCGTGCGGCGCAGGCGTGTGCGGCCGTGATGCCGGGGATCACTTCCACGTCGAGGCCGGCGGCGCGGACCGCAGCCATCTCTTCGGCGGCGCGGCCGAACACGAAGGCGTCCCCACCCTTGAGGCGGGCGACGATCTGGCCTTGCAGGCCCTCGCGGACCAGGATGGCGTTGATATCTTCCTGGGCCGGGGAGGGTTCGCCGGGCGTTTTGCCGACGTAGATGCGCTTGGCTTCCCGGCGCGCGTGTTCGACGACTTCGTTCGGAACCAGGCGGTCGATGACGAGCACGTCGGCGCGCTGCAGCGCTTGTTGCGCGCGCAGGGTGATGAGGTCGCCGGCCCCGGGACCGCAGCCGATCAGGATCACGCGTCCGGGCTGGCCGAGGGTCGAGTTGGCGGTGGAAAGATCAGCAGAAACAATGGCTTCGGCCGCAGCCGCATCGCCCGTAAGGGCTGCATCTCGGAACGGGCCGGTAAGCAGTCGCTCCCAGAAGCGGCGGCGCGTCGGCATATCGGAAATGGCGTTTGCAACCCGCTCTCGCAGCGCTGCGGCGGCCTTTGCGATGCGCCCAAAGCCGGCGGGGAGACGGGCTTCCAGGTGGGTTTTGATCTCACGGGCGAGCACCGGCGATGCGCCCTCCGAGCCGATGGCGATCACCATCGGATCGCGGTCGACGATGGCGGGGGTGATAAAGGTAGAGGGCGTCGGCTCGTCGACGATGTTGACGAGAATTCCGAGGGCGCGTGCTGCCTCGGCGATCGGCGCGTTCTTGGCGTGATCACCCGTCGCGCCGTACACAATGAAGGCGCCGTCGAGGTCGGCGGCGGTCCAAGCGCGCCGCTGCAGGGCGATCCGCCCGGATTCCGCATGCTCCTGCAACTCGTCCGCCGGCGCCTCGTCAATAACGGTGATCCGCACCGGTGTTTTCAGCAGCAGACGCACCTTCTGCACCGCCGGCTCGCCGCCACCGATGACCACGGCCTGGCGGCCTTCCATATCGATAAATATCGGAAAATACTTCATATTCCGGCTCCATCGATGAGCAGTTCGAGCCCGTCCAGCTGTTCTTCGTAGATGATCTGGCAGCTGAGGCGGGACGTCGGCTGAAGGTCCGGCACGCTGTCGAGCCGATCTTCTTCATCATCATTGGCGGGTTGAATTTTGTCCGCCCATTCCGGCGCCACCACCACATGGCAGGTCGCGCAGGCGCAGGCGCCGCCGCACAGGCCCTCGATCGGCATGCCGTGCTCGCGCAGGATTTCCATGACGCGCCAGCCTTCGACAGCATCGAGAACACGTTCGCTGCCGTCGCGGGATTTGACTTTTAAAACGCCCATGATCTCTCGCCCTTCGTGGTGAGGGCAATATGCCACCGGTTGGAATAAATTTCCAGGATTGAGGGATGTGTGTGGTGCAGATTGCGATGAATTGCCTTATTCGCGGCAAGACGCGCAATGCGTATGCTGTTCGAGCGAGTAACTAAGAACGGCGTTACGCCCCCGCCGCGCCTGTCAGCATGCCCCGGACGTGCTCGGCGATGGCGAGCGAGGCGGTGAGGCCGGGGCTCTCGATGCCGAACAGCATGACGAGGCCTGGAACGCCGTGCTCTTTCGGGCCGTGGATGGCGAAGTCGGCGACCGGTTCGCCCTGGCGCGAAAGTTTGGGGCGGATGCCGGTGGAATCGGGGGTGAGGGCGCCGTCCGGCAGGGCGGGCCAGTAGGCGCGAATGGCCGCGTAAAAGGCCGCTTCGGCGCTCTCGTCGAAGCGGTAGTCGATGTTATCGATCCAGTCGATGTCGGGGCCGAATTTGCAGCGTCCGGCCATGTCGAGGGTGGAGTGGGTGCCCAGCCACGATCCGTGCGGCATGGGATAGATGAGGCGCTGGAACGGGCTTTTGCCTTTCAGGGCATACCAGCGTCCGCGTGCGTAGTAGGTTCGGGGCGGGCGGTACTGCCCCGGAAAGGTCATGGTGGCCGCCAGCTCGGAGGCCCCAAGGCCCGCCGCGACAACCAAGTTTCGGCAGGTAAAAGTCGCCCCGTCCGCTAGCGACAACGATATCAATCCATCGCCGCTACGATGAATTTCGTGAACCTTGTTCCGCAACAGAACCTGCGCGCCGTGCGCTTCAGCCTCCCCCGCCAACGCCATCGCAAACGCTGGCGCATCAATGAGTCCCGTCGATGGCGAGAGCAGCGCTCCGGCGCACCTCACCTCGGGTTCGAGCGCGCGCGCCTCGGCTGAGGTCAATGTTTGAACGTCGTTCACGCAATTTCGCCGAGCAGTAGCCGCGTACTGCGCGAGCTTCGGCAGATCGGCCTCGGAGGTCGCAACCAGCAGCTTTCCGAGCCGTCGATGCGGCACGCCGTGCTGCTCCAGAAAGGCGTAGAGGAGCCTTTTTCCATCGACGCAAAAGCGCGCCCTGAGGCTGCCCGGCGGATAGTAGATGCCGGCATGGATGACGCCGGAATTGCGCGAGCTGGTCTCCTGCCCGAGCCCGCCGTGCTGTTCTAGCAGCGTCAGCTCCTGCCCCGCCATTGCCAGCGCGCGGGCCACGGCAAGGCCGATCGCGCCGCCGCCGATCACCACGGTTTCCAGGTCGGGAAGGCTTGTTTGCGCCATTTATCAGGCCTCAATCGCGGCACCGAATCACGGTAAACGGTCGCCCATGAGCATTACCTTCATTCATACGGCGGACTGGCAGATCGGCAAGGCCTTCGCGGGCTTTCCCGCTGATGTCGCGGCGGCGTTGCGCGAGGCGCGGCTTTCGGCCATCGACCGCATTGCGGAGGCCGCCGTGCGGGTTGGTGCGCGGCATGTGCTGGTGGCGGGCGACATCTTTGACGCCGAGACACTGGCCCCCAAAACGGTCGCCCAGGCCATGGCGCGGATGGCCAGGCACGGCCAAATGACCTGGCATCTCTTACCGGGTAACCACGATGCGCACCGGGCCGGCGGGCTCTGGGAGCGGCTGCTTCGCGACGGCCTGCCGGCCCAAGTGCGACCCGTCTTAAGCACACAACCCATTGAAATAGAAAAAGAAATCTGGATTCTTCCAGCCCCCCTCACAGGCCGTGCCACCGGCAGCGATCCCACACTCTATATGGACACCGCAGCAACCCCGCCCGGCGCCATCCGCATCGGCCTGGCGCACGGTTCAGTGCGCGGGTTCGGCAGCGATCAGTCGGCGGCGGTGTCGCTTGCGCTCACTCGGGCAGCTTCCGCCAGCCTGGACTATCTCGCGCTGGGCGATTGGCACGGCATGCAAGAGGTCGCGCCAAAAACCTGGTATTCGGGCACCCCCGAGCCGGACCGTTTTGTGGACAACAGCCCGGGCCATGTGCTTTCGGTCAAAGTTAACGGGCCAGGCGCCCGGCCAGACGTCGCGCCCATCCGCACAGCGCAATTCACCTGGAAACGCTGTGTGCTGAATGTCGCGCATGGCCCAGTCATAGCCGCCATGGGTGCGGCTATTGCTGCGTCCGGCTTTGCTCCGCACGATACGTTGCTGCATCTCACCTTGACCGGCCGCGTCGCCGCTGAGCAGCGCCAGCACATCGTCAACGAGCTGCGTCGCCTCGAGGCCAGCCATCGTCACCTCGATGCCGATCTCAGCGGCCTTACCTTGGCCTCTACAACCACAAGCCTGGCTCAGCTCGACGCCGCCGGAGACCTCAAGGCGGTCGCCGAGCGCCTGCTCGCCCGTGCCTCCGATCCGGCGGCGCCCGATGCGGCCAGCGCTGCCGAAGCGCTGGCGCTGCTGCTCGATCTCGAAGCCGAGACTCGGGTTGCCGCATGAAGATCCTGGGGTTGCGCGTGCGCGAGGTTGGCAGCTTCCGCCAACCGGTCGCGCTCGAAGGGCTGACCGGCGGATTGGATGTGCTCGCCGGCCCCAACGAGTTCGGCAAGTCGACCCTGTTTCGCGCGCTGGAGGCGGCGTTCGCGATGCCGCATACCACCAAGGCGGGGACGGCGCGCGGCTGGATGGTGCCGACCACCGGCGGGGCGCCGACCATCGAGGTGGATTTCGAGGCTGCGGGCGCGGTCTACCGGCTGCGCAAGCGCTACTTCACCGGCGCCAAAGCGTCGCTGCAGAACCTGGATGGATCGCTGTTGTTGCGCGGTGCCGATGCTGAAGCGCACCTGACGGAAGTGCTGAACCAGGCTGGCGGCGGCCATGGCCGGCTCGGCCTGCTGTGGGTCGGACAACGCAAGGCCCTGGATCCGTTGGAACTCGACGATAGCGCCCGTGACGGACTGAAAGGTCTGATCGCGGACGAAGTCTCCAATGCCGTCAGCGGCGGCGCCATGGATGCCGTGCGCCGCAAGGTTGCCGAACGGCTCGGGGCCTTGGTGACGAGCGAGCGCCGGCTGCCCAAGGGGCCGCACAAAGAGGCCAGCGATCTGTTCGCGCGGCTGACCCGCGAGGCTGGCGAGCAGCGCGAGGCGGTTGCGCGCGGTCGCGAGCGGCTGGAGCGGCTCGGCGGCTTGCGCGTTTCGCACACGGCGCTTACGGACACGGAAAAGCGACGCAGCCGAAGCGATCGCGTGCAGGCGGCGCGTGCGGCGCTTGAGGGCGCGCGGGCGGCGGCGGACAAGCGGCGCGCTGCGGAGGCGACCTGGCAGCGGGCCGAAGGCGACAAGCTTGCCGCGGCGAAGGTGCTGGCGGACTTTGATCGTCACGCGGCGGACGTAGCCAAGATCGCGTCGCGCCACGAGGCCTCGGCCGCCGAACGTAACGCTCAGGCCGCCGCCGCCGCCGCGCACGCGTTGAAGCTGGCTGAGGCCAGGAGCGCACTTGACCGAGCGTCAGCGGCCGAGCAGTCAGCGCGCGCTGATCTCGATGCGGCGCGGCGCCAGCAGGCAGCGCGCACAGCGCAGGTTGAGTTCGAAGGTCTCCGCACTCGTACGGCAACTGTTGAAAGTCTCGTTGCCCAGCTGGTGGAGGCAGAGTCCCGCTCAGCGGCACATCCGCAGCTCGCAGCACAGTACCAAAAGGCCGAGGCCGAACATCGGACCATGGAGGCGCTGCAGGCCCGCCATGCCGCAGCCACGGTTGGTGTGCGGATTGAATACGATAAGGGCGGACACGGAAAGATTGTTCGCGATGGCGTTGCGATTGCCGCGAATGCCGAGCTGGCCTTGGACCGTCCCGCCGAACTTGTAGTATCAGGTGTCGGCCGCATCACCATTTCGCCGGCAGCCGTGGCAGATGCCAGCGCCGTCGCCAAGCAACTGGCCAAGGCAGAAACCACGTTTGCGGATCTGCTGGCCCAGGCAGCTGTCGCATCGCTCGCAGATTTGGCAACCCGCGTTCGGGCGCAGGCGTCTGCCAGCGCCGAACGCGATCGCCTCGCTGCGCGCCTGGACGGTCTGTGTCCAGAAGGTCTGCCAGCGTTGCGCCAGCGCCTGGCCCGGGCGGCCGCTGCCGTCCCCCCCACCCCGCCCCTCCCCCACAAGGGGGGAGGGAGTCCGGCCGTTGGGTGGATGACGTCCGAGCCACAACCACCGCTCGAATCCCCTCCCCCCGTGTGGGGGAGGGCTAGGGAGGGGGGGACGGCGACGGCCCTTGCGGATCTCGCCGCGCTCGAAACCTCCGTTCGGACCGCCGAACTTGCCCGCCAAACTGCCGCCCAATCCTCGGCAAAACTCCAGGCCGAACAGCAGGCGCTCGAGTTGGCGGCCGCAAAGCTCAACGCCGAAGCCGCCATGCTCACCGAACGGCACAGCGCCCTCCTGGCGCAGCGTCACCCGGATGAAACGGCAACGGATCATCGCAACGAGCTTGACGCTGCCTGCCAATCTGCCAGCGCGCGCGCGCGAGAGACGGTGCTAGCGTTGCAGGCCCTACGCGAGCAGGAGCCGGATGCGCAGCGGCTGGCCGCCCTCGAAGCCGCGCTCGCAGCGGCCCTGGCCGCCGACGCCCAAGCCGCCGCCGACATCAACCGTCTCGACAAAGACATGGCCGGTCTTGAGTCGCTGCTGGAACGCGACGCCCTCGACGGCATCGCCGAGAAGCTTGCCGAGACCGAGGAGGCGCTGGCCGTCGCTGCGCGCGCGCTGGACCGGGTGACCGCCGAAATCGCCGCGCTCGATATGCTGGAGGCCCAGCTCTCGGCCGCCGAACGCGATACGCGCAACCGCTACCTCGCCCCGGTGACGGCGCGGCTTGCCCCCTATCTCGGCCTCGTGCTGCCCGGCGCCGAGCTCGATCTCGGCGAGGCGTTCGATGCCACCGGCCTCAAGCGAGATGGTCGCAGCGAAGCCATGGCGCGCCTCAGCGACGGCACGCGCGAGCAGATCGCCGTGCTCGTCCGGCTGGGCCTTGGCCGGCTTCTTGCCGATACCGGCTACCCTCTTCCGCTCATCCTCGACGACGCGCTGGTCTATTCCGACGACGCGCGCATTGCCGCCAGTTTCGCCGCGCTGGAGAAAGCTGCCGCCAGCCACCAGGTGATCGTGCTCACCTGCCGCGCCAAAGCCTTTGGTGAGCTGGGGGGCGCGCGGCTTATGCTGGAACCCTGGAAAATCGCCGACGAATGATTTTTCGGAAAAAATGCAAGGCGCCGGAATATCTCTCCGGCCCGTGCGTTCTAATCTGCAGTGAGGCCGGACAGTATCGCGTATCTAGCGCCGGACCGCCAAGACGACCACAAATTGACCCCGCAAGTAAATGCGTGGTCGCCAAGGCTCTCACAACAAGAAGCGGCACCGAAGCAGCCACGGTGCCGCTTCTTTTATTTGCTTTTTTGCTGGTCGCTGGCGACTCCCCTTGCGGCTGAGAACGGTGTTCGAGGCATCTTCGTTGCCAAGAACCACGCGGTCAGCGACGGAGGAAAATAATCACTTTGGGTGGAATATACATCCCCGCCGCGCGTTCTACCTGTTGTGAGGGCCGGATAGTTCTGCGTAAAGCGTCTCGCGTATCCATTCTGGCCAGTTACGAAGACCACGGATTGACCCCGCAAGTGAATTAGTGGTCGTAGAACGTTCTCACAAACTGGAAGCGGCACCGAAGCAGCCACGGTGCCGCTTTTTTTGTTTGGAAAGCGTCTTTGCTTGTCGCTGGCGACTCCCTACCGGGAGCCGGCCGCCAGCGACGGAGCTGTGGGGACTTGATCTTCATCCTCGGCCTGACGAGGATCTTGTTGTGACTCCCCAACGCCTGTGCCGAGGATGAAGTTCGTGTCCCCGTTGGCGGCATACTCCTGAACCGGCGGCGCTCGCTGCCAACGGCGACACGAACTTTATCTTCGGCAATAATGGCGGCATTCGACCGGTGGCGCCCTGCCATGCCGGAGACAAAGATCATGTCCCCAATGTCGCGCGATTGGGGCATGAGCGTCATGTTCCCGAAATCAATTTCAGCCATTCGTCCTCGGATAAAATCCTCACACCGAGTGTCTCTGCGTCGGTTAGTTTCGATCCGGCGTCGGCTCCGGCGATAACAAAATCGGTCTTCTTGGACACCGATCCCGACACCTTCGCGCCGAGCCGTTCAGCTTGCGCTTTGGCCTCGGATCGCGACAGGGTCGGCAGCGCGCCGGTGAACACGACGGTTTTGCCGGTAACCGGGGAGACGACAGCGGCCTGGCGCTCAAAGGGCAGCACCGTCACCTCGGCCAAAAGCTCGGTCATCACTTCGCGGTTGTGCGGCTCGGCGAAAAAGTCGAGCAGGGCGCCCGCCGAGACCGGGCCGACGTCGCTCAAGGCTGCCAGCTGCCGGTAGGCCTCGCGCGGCGGTTCGGCATGCGCGCGCCGGGCGGCGGCCACGAGACCTGCGGGATCGGGGAAGGCCGTTTCCAATGCTTCGATTCCGGAAGCGCGTACGCCCTTCAGCCCACTGAGCAAAGCGGCGATGCTGGGCGCGCCACCCGTTCCGAACAAATCGGGCGCGGTGGTCGAAGCGGCAGCCAAATGCGCAATGATCGCGTCCGCCGTCTTGTCGCCGACGCCGGGGATTTCGTGCAGCCGCAGCCAGTCCGGCCCTGGCTGATCGCGGGTTGCGGCATCGACGGACGAGGCAAAGGCCTGATAGCTGCCGAAGGCTTTAGCCAGCGCCCGCGAGGTCGTCTCCCCCACATGCCGGATGCCGAGCGCGAACAGGAAGCGATCCATACTGATCTTGCGCCGCGCCTCGATCGAGGCAAACAGGTTGTCCACGGATTGTTGCCCGAAACCCTCCTGCTCGGCGAGTTTGTCCGTCCCCGCCTGATCGCGCTTGGCGAGCGTGAAAATATCGCCCGGCCGGCGGACGCGCCCGTCGGTGAAAAACAGCTCGATGCGTTTGTCGCCCAGCCCCTCGATATCGAACGCCAGCCGCGAGACGAAGTGCTTCAAGCGTTCCTTGGCCTGGGCCGGGCAGATCAGGCCGCCGGTACAGCGCCGCACCACGTCCGCCTCACCGGTCGCCTCGTCGGTATCGCGCGCGGCGTGGCTGCCGCAGGCCGGGCATACGTCGGGAAACTTGTACGGCAGGGTGCCCTTGGCGCGCTTCTCCAACACCACCGCCACCACCTGCGGGATGACGTCGCCGGCGCGCTGTACAATGACGGTATCGCCAACGCGGACGTCCTTGCGCGCGATCTCGTCCTCGTTGTGCAGCGTCGCGTTGGTCACCACCACGCCGCCGACGTTCACCGGCTCGAGCCGCGCGACCGGCGTCAGCGCGCCCGTGCGCCCGACCTGGATGTCGATCCCGCGCAACAGGGTGGTCGCCTGCTCGGCCGCGAACTTGTGCGCCAGCGCCCAGCGCGGTGAGCGGGAGACGAACCCGAGCCGCTGCTGCAACTCGAGCTGGTCCACCTTGTACACTACGCCGTCAATATCGTAGTCGAGGCCGGCGCGCTGTTCCCCGATCATGGCGTGAAACGCGATCAGCTCATCCGCCGACTGACAAATCTGCGTCAGTGGATTGGTCGGCAGCCCCCAGCGCGAAAACCCTTCGATGACGCCGGTTTGCGTCTTGGCCGGCAACCCCGACGCCTCGCCCCAGGTATAGGCAAAGAATTTCAACGGGCGGCTGGCGGTGATGGTGGAATCGAGCTGCCGCAGCGACCCGGCCGCCGCATTGCGTGGATTGGCGAACGTTTTCCCTCCCGCCGCAGCCTGGCCAGTGTTCAGCGCTAGAAAATCCTTTTTGCCGAAGTAGATCTCGCCGCGGATATCGATGCTGGCGGGCACGTCTTTGCCTTTCAGCGTATCCGGAATGGCCTTGATGGTGCGCACATTCGCCGTCACGTTTTCGCCGGTTGCGCCGTCGCCGCGCGTCGCGGCCTCGACCAGTTTCCCGGCCTCGTAGCGCAGCGAAATGGAGAGGCCGTCGATCTTGGGCTCCGCCGTGAAGGTGAGCGGGCTGGTGTCCGGGAGTTTGAGAAAACGGCGCACACGGTCAACAAAATCGGTGGCGTCCTGGGGCGAAAATCCATTGCCCAACGATAGCATCGGCACGCGGTGCGTGACCTTGCCAAAGCCTCCGGCGGGCGTGGCGCCCACGCGGGCGGATGGGCTGTCGGGGCGGACCAGGTCGGGATACGCCGTCTCGATCCCGGCGTTGCGCCGCACCAGGGCGTCGTACTCGGCGTCCGAGACCGTCGGCGCGTCCTCGGCATGGTAGCGCCTGTCGTGCGCGGCGATTTCGGTGGCCAGGCGCGCCAGTTCTGCGGCGGCGGCGCCGGGGTTGGCTGGAAGGTCGGCGTTAGACGCGGGCGTGCGCTTGGGCGATTTGGCCATGTCGTGCTCCATCGAGGGAGACCAATACTTAAGTCAGCGCTGCCATGTTGTCTGCGGTCTGCGCGTGAGGCACAACGCTACGCATGGCCGCCAAATCCAAAACCTACATCGCCTGGCTCAGGGCCATCGGCCCCGTGACGCACCGCGTCATGTCGATGGCGGCCTTGGGCGCGGCCTGCCGCGACGCCGGCTTCGGCGCCGTCCGGGTGTGGGCGCAGACCGGCAACGTGCTGCTCGACAGTTCCGATCCACCCTCCCGCGTGGAGCAGCGCATGGACGCCATCGTGGCCGGCTTCG
>JAYUAJ010000521.1:0-6805 GCA_043741375.1 Hyphomicrobiaceae bacterium
GCTTACGAAATCGTGCGCCGCCGCTCACTCGCCCGCGACGCCATCGAGGACATGCGGTTGCGCAAGCTGGCCGCAGCGGGCTGACGGCCGGACCGTGCTCTACATTGTAACCGCCGGCTCGGCGCTATTAGCCGCACCCGTTCCGGGATTCGGCATCCGGCTGAGTTCGCCCTGCAATACCAATCGTTTACCAGTTTCTGGCATCGGCCGGGCGTGTGCGCTTGCCGCGCGCTATGCAGAGCCCCTCTGCAATTCGTGAACTATATTACGCAACCCGCGTATGGCATTACGAGTTCCGGTGAAACCAGAATGTGAGTAAGAACGGTAGCGCCATTCCGGCTTTGACCGACTAAAGGCCGTTCGCGTTTGACGGGGTAGAGCGTGCCGAACGATCAACCTTTCTATGACAACGAGACCGACGACGCCCAGTCGGAGGCAACGCCAGGATTCGGTCCGGCAGCCGGCAGTACGGCCGCCTGGGGCCTGCTGTCGCCGCGCCGGGACTTGATCGCGGCCTATCGCACCATGCGTCTGATCCGGTCCTTCGAGGAGCGTTTGGTGAGAGAGGTGGGCACGGGGGACATCCCCGGCGCGGTCCACCTTTATGCTGGCCAGGAGGCCTCGGCGACCGGCGTGTGCATGCACTTGACAGATCGGGACTACATCTCCTCTACCCATCGCGGCCACGGTCATGCCATCGCCAAGGGCGTCGCCGTGGACGGCATGATGGCGGAGATCTTCGGGCGCGCCACCGGTACCTGCCGCGGCAAGGGCGGATCGATGCACATTGCCGATCTGGATCACGGCATGCTCGGCGCCAACGGCATCGTCGGAGCTGGCGCCCCACTGATCTGCGGCGCAGCGCTGACGGCCAAGACACTCGGCACCGGTGGTGTCGCGCTCGCCTTTTCGGGCGATGGTGCGTTCAACCAGGGCACGATGGCCGAAAGCATGAATCTCGCCATGGTGTGGAAGCTGCCGGTGGTGTTCGTCACCGAGGACAACGGAATGGGTGAGGCGACGTCCAGCGCTTTCGCCATCGCCGGTGACATTCTGGCCCGTGCCAGGGCCTTCGGCATGCCTGCGGTGGGTGTCGACGGCACCGACGTGTTCGCCGTCAGCGACGCCGCGCGCACCGCCATCGACCATGCCCGCTCGGGCAAGGGCCCGTACTTCCTGCATGTCAAGGCACCCCGCTACTACGGCCACTATCTCGGTGACGCCGACACCTACCGCAGTGCCGAGGAGCGCGCCGACATGCGCGAGAATCAGGATTGCCTGAAGATTTTTCGCGAGAAAGTCGTCGCCGCCGGCCTTTTTGCCGACCATGACCTCACGTCGATCGATAGCGATGTGGACGCGATTATCGATGCGGCCGTGGCCGCCGCCCGCGCCGCACCGCACCCTGCCGTCTCCGAACTGACCAGCGATGTTTATGTCAGCTATCTCTAGAAAGAGCGAATATGCCGCGTAAGTCGTTTCGTCAAGCATTGAACGAGGGGTTGCGGCAGGAAATGCGCCGCGATCCGCGCGTGATCATCATCGGCGAAGACGTGACCGGAGGTGCCGGAGCGTCCGGTGAGCAGGATGCCTGGGGCGGCGCGTTTGGCGTCACCAAGGGCATCCTGGGCGAATTCGGCCGCTCGCGCATCCTCGATACGCCGATCACGGAAAGCGCCTTCATCGGCGCCGCAGCCGGTGCCGCCATGACCGGATTGCGGCCGGTTGCCGAGTTGATGTTCGTCGACTTTCTCGGCGTCTGTTTCGATCAGATCATCAATCAGGCGGCAAAATTCCGTTACATGTTCGGCGGCAAGGTGAAGACCCCTCTCGTCATCCGGGCGACCTACGGCGCGGGTTCTGGCCAGGCCAGCCAGCACAGCCAGGCGCTCTATCCACTATTCACGCATATTCCTGGCTTGAAGGTTGTCATTCCGTCCACGCCGTACGATGCCAAGGGCCTGCTCATCCAGGCCATCCGAGACGACGATCCGGTGATCTTCCTGGAAAACAAACTCATGTACGACGACATGGGCGAAGTACCGGACGGCTCTTATACGGTGCCGTTTGGCGAGGCGGCCGTGCCGCTGGAAGGCAAGGACGTGACCATCATTGCCTTCGGGCGCATGGTGCGGATCGCCAAACGCGCTGCCGAGCGTCTGCGGCTGTTGCACCAGATCGAAGCAACAGTGATCGATCCGCGTACAACCTCTCCGCTGGACGAAGAGACCATACTCGAGAGTGTGAGACGCACCGGCCGTGTTGTGATCGCCGATGAGTCCTATCCGCGCTGCGGCATGGCGGCCGATATTTCGAGCATGATCGCGGAAAAGGCGTTCTATTCGCTGAAAGCGCCGATCTTGAAAGTGACGCCGCCGCACGCGCCGGTTCCCTACGCGCCGAGCTTGGAGCGGGCCTTTGTGCCGATGCCATCCAAGATCGAAGCGGCTGCGGTGAGCCTGTTCAAAAGAGACTGAGCGCCAAGTTCAACCTTTTGTGACGACCTGCCATGACGGATTCGTGCCGTTTGGCGCGTTAGCCATTTACGGCAATTTTGCCCGGTCCGCCTGCTCAAGGGCAGCGGCAGAGTAGATCTGCGACGCGAAGCTAATACATTGATATTAAACAAAATATTAAATCTCGTTCAGCTTGCGTTCATCTCCCAGCGCTCAATATTGTATCAGCGTTTGTTACAGCTCTGCCCAAGTATTCGCAGGCAGGCACTAGCAACCAAAAGGAGTATATCGTTATGAAATCCACAGCACTCGCGCTCGCGGTGGCTTTAGGCGTCGGCGTCGTCGGGCTTGGCTTGGTGCCGGTCGCGGCCGAGGCCCACCCCAGGTTCAGCTTCGGCTTCAGTATAGGCCACCCGCATCCGGGTTTCTTCTTCGGGCCACGCGTCTTCTTCGGACCTCGCATCTTCATTGGACCGCGCCCGTTCTTCGTCAGCCAGCCATGCCGCAATCTGCGGATCAAGGCCGAGATCACCGGCAGCCGCTTCTGGTGGAATCGCTGGCAGGAGTGCCGGTTCAACCACGACCGCTTCTAGGCCCCAAAGGGGACCCGTCCGCAAAGATTAGGTCGAGCGCCCGGCCATAAATGCGCTCGGTCAACTCGCGGCCGCCCAACTCGGGGCGGCTCGCAGCCTCCAGCATGACGCCGGCATTGGCCTCGAGCACCATCGGCGCGCCGGCAACGGTGACGACGTCGATCGATGCAAAACGCAAGGTCAATGCGGCCATGGCTGCGCGCGCCAGGATCAGCGCTGGGGCCAGTTCGGCCGACGCCGGATCGAGCCGTTGGGCCCGTGCGCCGAGCCCAAGATTGTGCCGCCATTCTCCATCCGCGCGCTCCTTGGCGTAGGCCAGCACACAATCGCCCTCCAGCATGACAAAACGCTGCTCGGCCTCGATGGCAAGAAATGGCGCAAGCGCCACGCTGCGGGCGATCTGCATCAACTGATGGGCTCGTTGCTCCAGTTCGGTCTGCGAGCGGACACGGAACACCTCCATGCCACCCGTGCCTTCATTATCCTTGATCACGGCATCGCGGTTGAACGCTTCGAAGGCGGCCAACAGGTTTGGCCAGTTGCCGTCGACGGGTAGGAAATCGAGAAAGCGCGGATGCAGGAACACCCGGTGCTCGACGGCGGCCAGACCCGCGGCCGTCAGCACCTGGTAGGTGGCGCCCTTATCGTTGGCGATTTTGGCGGCCGAAGCGCTGTTCAGGCCCAGATCGTACCCGAACACCAGGTGACGCTGCGCGCCGCGGCTCATCACCGCGATCCAGTCGTGCGCCAGGAGTTCGACCGCGATGCCGTGACGCGCGCCGTAACACTTGAGGACATCGACAAGGTTTCGCTCGGTCGTTTTCACGGAGATGCCGACCTCAAGGGTTCTCAATCGCCCAGGTATTGGCACGAAACGTGCTGGCACGGACAGGGAATCTCTTTGCGACAGGACCTTGACCTTGATCCGCACCTCATCCGCCCCCCGGCTCGACGACATTCTCGCTCCCGACCGTAACAACTTCGGTCTGTTGCGCCTGTTGGCGGCGCTGGCCGTGGTGTTTTCCCACAGCGTGCATCTGGCGGGCGCGCCCGAAAGTGCCGAGCCGCTTGCGGCTGCCACCGGGTTTTCGCTCGGGGAACATGCCGTGCACATGTTCTTCACCATCTCGGGGGTGCTGATCGCGGCCAGCTTGATGCGCTCGGCCGCGCTGTGGACCTACTTGGAATCGCGTGCGCTGCGGCTGCTGCCCGGCCTGATCGTGTGCGTGCTGCTGACGGCGCTGGTCTTGGGGCCATTGCTCACCACTCAGCCCGTTCTGCAGTATTTCCTGGCCGGTGGCGTGTGGAAATACATCGGCGTCACGATGGGGCTGATCACGGCCAATGCGCCGCTGCCTGGCGTATTCGCCCACAATCCGGTACCGGACATCGTCAACCTTCCGCTGTGGACGCTGAAATACGAGGCCATGTGCTACTTCGGGCTGGCCGTGCTCGGGTTGGCAGGCCTCATGCGGTCGCCTCGCGCGGTAACGCTCGTCCTCGCACCGCTGCTTCTGGCGTGGGTTGCGATCGCGGCATTCCCGGACAGGCTGGCCGTGGGTGGCACGCTGTTTTCGTTCTTGCGGCTCGCCTTCTCGTTCGGCCTTGGCACACTCGCCTATGTTTGGCGTGACCGCCTGGTCTTGCATTGGTACGGCATCGCCGCCGCCCTGTTCGCGATGGCGTTCCTGCTGGGCACGCCGTTGCAAGCGCCAGCTGCCCAGGCCTTCGTCGCTTATGCAACCTTGTGGGCCGCAAGCCTGCCGGTCGGCCGGTTGGGAGCCCTGCCGCGCAAAAACGATTTGAGCTATGGCGTCTATATCTATGACTGGGTGATTGCTCAGGCCCTGCTGGTGCTGGTGCCTGGACTGTCGCAGCCGGTGCTGGTGAGCGCGACGCTCGCGCTTCTGCTCCCAGTGGCCGCGCTGTCCTGGTTTCTCATCGAGAAGCCGGCGCTCAGCTGGAAGCGCACTCGCGTCCAGGCTTCGGCGTCCCAGTCGGTTGCGCCCGAAGAACCGGTTGCACCCAAGCCTGATGCAGCAAAGCCCCTTCCGGCGGCGCCGGTGTTTCCCGCCGAAGGACGCGCGCGCGAACGGCTGACCCGGGTCGCACGACGGTCAGATGCAATACCAGCCGGCCTGTAAGCCGGGTTTTGTACGGCCTGGGTCGCCCCAGGCGTGACGGCCATTCCTCTAGGCCTGCCGTTACCGGCAGGCTCGAGCAACCAACCCGGGCGGTCGGCGCCGCATGCGCGCGCTGGCGCCTGGGGCAAGCCCCAAGCTCCGTGCCGCCCCTATTCGGTCTTGCTCCCGGTGGGGTTTGCCCTGCCACGCCTGTTACCAGGCGCGCGGTGCGCTCTTACCGCACCTTTTCACCCTTACCTAGGACTCGTCCCAGGCGGTTCGATCTCTGTGGCACTGTCCCTGGGGTCGCCCCCGCCGGACGTTATCCGGCACCGTGCATGCGTGGAGCCCGGACTTTCCTCTCCCTTTTTCAAGGCAGCGGCCGTCCGGCCGGCTGGTGGCAAAGAAATATTCGCTATCCCTGGCCTGTCAAGGCGGATGGTCCGGCCGGCTGTGCCAGAACGATACAATTCGTTGAAAATTTTCGATAAATTCCATGCCCGCCGTTGGCAGTTTGTCCGTCAAAGTAAAGGTTCCAGGTTCAAAAGCCCTCAGACAGCCCTTCGCGTTAGGCATCTATTTACCCGGCTGCAGCAGATTGGCGGGTGAGCAGGCCAACTATCGCACAACATGAGGAGCAGAGACTATGGCAACCACCTGGAAGGGTAAGGCGACCAACGAAACGGGCAACGCCAACAGCGGCGCCGCGCTTGGCGCAACCACGCTGTACGGCTTCGCCGGCAACGACACGCTGACCACGCTGACCACCCTGGCGTCCGGCACCACCACCAACGTCGCCTACGGTGGCGATGGCCACGACACGATCAACGGCACGGCCGTTGCTGATCGCCTGTTCGGCGGCAACGGCAACGACTCGCTGATCGGCGGCGGCGGCAAGGACATGGAGAATGGCGGCACCGGCAACGACACGATTACCGCTGGCGCCGGCAACGCGCTGCTCTACGGCGATTTCGGCAACGACAGCATCACCAGCGGCGTGGGCAACAACACCGTTTACGGCGGCCAGGGCAACGACACCATCGTGGGCGGCACGTCGGCGACTGTCGCCGCCAGCGCGAAGGACATCCTGAAGGGCGACGCTGGCAACGATTCGATCACTGCAGCGGCCTACTCGGGCGCCGCATCGGTCTACAGCAACACCCTCTTCGGCGGCCTCGGCAACGACACGCTCACGAGCTCGGCTTTCACGGCCGGCACCACGGTCAAGGACGTGCTGGTCGGCGGCCAGGGGGCAGACTCGCTGGTCGGCGGCACTTCCAACGCGGTAAACACCTTCGCGTCCTACTACGACAGCACCTGGTCGGTGAACGTAAACCTGACCACCGGCGTTGGCGCTGCTGGCGCAACCGGTGCGACGTCTTCTCTGTCGACTAACTCCACCGCAGCTGGCGATACGCTCACCAACGTTGGCAACGTCACGGGGTCGATCTATAAGGACACATTGACCGGCAATACCGGCGCAAACATACTGAATGGCGGCGCAGGCAACGACACCATCGACTCGGGCACTGCCAACGCCGGCAATGACCAATTGCTCGGTGGCGCTGGCAACGACTCGATCATCATGCGCGACGCCACCCAAACCGGCGATGTGGTTAACGGCGGCGACGGC
>JAYUAJ010000522.1:0-15189 GCA_043741375.1 Hyphomicrobiaceae bacterium
CCTTGCAGAACGCGAGCGTATCGGTAACCCCGGCAACCTCGAACATGGCGTAGAACGAGCCGTCGTTCGGCACCTCCCGGACCCGGGGCATTGCGGCAAGGCGCGAGGTGATGATGTCCCGGCCCTTGGCGCAGCGCGCGACGAACTCGGCCACAAAATGTTCGCCGCGATCAAGCGCCGCCACCGCGCCGTATTGCAAAAAGGCCTGGCCGCCTGAGGTGTTGAACTGGATCAGTTTTTCGGCGGTCGGCAGGAAACCTTCGGGATAGATGAGCCAACCCAGCCGCCAGCCGGTCATGGCCCAGCTCTTGGAGAACGAGTTCACGACAAAGAGCGCATCGTCAGGCTGCGCGATTTCGAGAAAGGAGAATGCGACCGTGCCGTCGTAGACGATGCGATGATAAACCTCGTCGGCCAAGATCGAGATGCCACGGGCGCGGGCGAATTCGAGGAGTGCCATTGCCTGCTCGCGCCCGATGGTCCAGCCGGTGGGATTGGCCGGCGAGGCCAGATAGAGCAGCTTGGTGCCCGGCACGCAGGCCTCGAACAGCTTTTCGAGATCGAGCGACCAAACCTGGTTGGTGCGCGTCAACGGCACCTCGCGCACTGTGGCGCCAGATATGGTCATGGCCCTCATAATGTTCGGCCAGGACGGCGTCACGCACACTGCTTTGCTGCCAGCCTCCAAGACCGCCTGACAGACAATCTGCACCGCATTCATGCCGGCCGTCGTGGCGGCAATCCGATCATCGGCGATGTCGAGGCGATAGAGCCGCTTCAGATAACGCGCTATGGCCTGGCGCAATTCAGGAATGCCGCGGTTGTGCGTGTAGAAGGTATGTCCCGCATTCAGCGCCTCGGTGGCCGCGTCGCAAATGAAGCGCGGCGTCGGCACGTCGGGCTCGCCCGCCAGCAGACCGATCACATCGGGCCTGCCGATCGCCATGCGCCAGACGTCGAGGATCGGCGAATCGGCCATGGCTTCAATATCGGCGCGCACGAGAGGCATGGGTTGGTCCTTTGGGCATTGCGTGTCGCTCGTCTCCCTAGCCTTGACGGGCTTCCGTCACAAGCTAGTGTGATTGAACGCGCGAACGAGCAGCAAACGCCATGGCGATCAGGCCGCATCCGCTGAAGGGCCCCAACGCCTTCAAGCTGGGCATCTTCTCCACCAATGCCGACGGCGGGCTGGCCATCACGGATGTGGCCGAGCGCTGGACCGCGAGTTGGGACGACAATCTCGCAGCTGCGGCGATCGCTGACCGGGCGGGATTGGAGTTCATTCTCCCGATCGCGCGCTGGAAGGGTTTTGGCGGCAAGAACCGCGTACGCGAGCATTCGTTCGAAACCTTCACCTGGGCCGCGGGCCTGGCCGGCGCGACCCAGAACATCGCCCTGTTCATGACCGTGCATGTGCCGCTGGTGCATCCGCTGTACGCCGCCAAAGCGCTGGCCACAGTCGACCACATCAGCAAAGGCCGTGCAGGGCTGAACATCGTTTGTGGCTGGAATCCAGCCGAGTTCGCCATGTTTGGCGTCACGCTCGGCAGCAAAGGCTATGACCAGGCGCGCGAGTGGCTGGCCATCATCGAGCGCGCGTATGCCTCGGACGAGCCGTTCGATTTTGCGGGCGAGTACTACCAGCTGAAGGGCGCCGTCAGCCGCCCAGCCAGCCTGCAATTGCCTCGGCCGGTAACCATGAACGCGGCGTTCGGCAGTCCGGGCCGGGATTTTGCGGCGCAGCATTGCGACTATCTGTTCTCGACCTTTTCGGAGTTGGAGGACGGCAAGAACCACATTGCCGACATCGGCGAGCGAGCCAAAGCGGCCGGGCGCGACGTGAGCGTCTACACGGTCTGCCATGTGGTCTGCCGGCCCACCCAGGCCGAGGCCGATGCCTATTACGAGCGCTGCGCCGTGACGGAAGCAGACCAGGCCGCAGTCGATATCCACATGGCCGGCAAGAAGGAGTTCGCCGCCTCACACGACGCCAACGCGTTCCAGCGCTATCGCAAACGTTTTGCCGGCGGGGCGGGCACCTACCCGCTGATCGGCACGCCGGATAAGATTGTCGATGACATCGCGGCCATCGCCAAACAAGGCTACGCGGGCGCTGCGCTCACCTTCGTCAATTATACAAGCGAATTGCCGTACTTCTGCGCCGAGGTGTTGCCTCGCTTGGCACAAGCGGGATTGAGAAGATGAAAGAACCAACTGCCAAGCCAGCCAAAATATCCAAGATAAGCCGCTCCAACAGCTTCCCCGTCGAGGAGCTGCGCGCGCAATTTCCAGCCATCCAAAAAGCCGGCGATTTCATTTTCCTGGAAAATGCTGGGGGCTCGCAGGTACCCCAGGTGGTGATTGACGCCGTCACCAATCATCTCATCGACAACAACGTCCAGCGCATGGCCAAATACCGCCACAGCCAGGGCGTGGATCGCAAATTGCAGGACGCGCGCGAGAGTGTCGCGGTGCTGATCAACGCGGCCCGGCCTGACGAAATTTCTTTTGGCCTGAACGCCACCTCGTTCATCCGCCTCGTCAGCCTCGGCATTGCCAGGATGCTGAAGAAGCGCAACGAAATCGTCGTCACGGACATGGACCACGACGCCAACATCGCGACCTGGCTGGCGCTGGAGGAGGCGGGCGCCAAGATCGTCTGGTGGCGCATGCGCGACGATGGCACGCTCAATCCGGAGGATCTGAAGCCGCTGGTGAACGCTCGCACGCGCCTTGTCGCGTGCACTGCCACTGCCCATTCCATTGGCACCATCGTCAACGTCGCGGCGGTCGGCAAAATCGCCAAGGCGGCGGGCGCGGAAACCTTCATCGACTGTGTGCACTTCGGGCCGCACGGATTGATCGATGTCCAGGCCTGGGGGTGCGACTACCTGGTTTGCTCGGGATACAAGAATTTTTCTCCCCATATGGGGTTTCTGTGGGGCCGCTACGAGGCGTTGTGCGCCCTCCCAACCTTCAAGGAAGATTTCATCCCCGACGTGCCGCCGCACAAAATCGAGGTCGGCACGTTTCCCTATGAGAACGTCGCCGGCATGAACGCCGCCATCGGATATCTCGAAGGCCTCGGCCGGCGCATGCTGGCGGGGGACGGGCATTCGCGGCGCCAAGCCATCGCGGCAGCCATGGGCGCTATCCGCGACTACGAACTCCTGCTCAGCAAGGAGATGATCGGCGCGCTGAAGCGGCTAGGCGCCAAGATCCACGGCATCTCCGACGAGGCCAAACTGTCCGGGCGCGTGCCGACCATCTGTTTCAGCCTGCCGGGAATCACCCCCCAGGCCTTCGCGACCCGCATGGGCGAAGCTGGCGTCGGCCTTCGCGACGGCCATCTGTTCGCACCGCGCCTGATGCGGCGGCTCGGTCTAGCCATGGAGATCGGCGCCATTCGCGTCTCGCTGGTGCACTACAACACCTTCACCGAAATCAATCGCTTCGAGGAGATTGCGCGGAAGGTCTTGTTGAGCTGACGGATAGCGGGCTAGTGTTGGGAAACGTACGGCCACCCGATGAGCCGTGCACGATAACAGGGAGGACGCTTATGATATTGAACCGAAGGAGCCTTGCCGGGCTCGCCCTTGCCGCTGCGCTGGCAAGTGCCGGCAGCTTTGCCAATGCTGCGGACACGCTGAATGTCGGTGCCTATCCGACCAACCCGCCTTTCGAGTCCAAGCTGCCGGACGGCACGTTCGAGGGACTTGAGGTTGACATCGTCACCGAGGCTGCAAAACGCGCTGGGATGACCGTGTCGATCGCCGACTACGGCTTCCAGGCGTTGTTCGCCGCCGTTGCATCCCAGCGCATCGACGTGGCTATTTCGACCATTACCATCACGGGCGAGCGCTTGAAGTCGGTGGCGTTCACGCAGCCCTATTACGACAGCGACATGGGCATCGCCACCAAGTCCGACAGCGCCGTCAACACCGTCGCGGACCTGAAGGGCAAGACCGTCGGCTACCTGTCCGGCTCTACGGCGGAAAAATGGGTGAACGACAACAAGGCCACGGGCGGGTTCGCCGACATCAAGGGGTACAAGGCGCAGCAGGACATCTTCCTCGACCTCGTCGCCGGCCGCATCGACGCCATGGTCAGCGACATGCCCGGCATGCAGTACGCCTTCAAGACCATGAAGGGGTTGTCGACCAAGGACCGCATCAAGACTGGCGAACAGTACGGGCTCATGATGGGCAAGGGCGATCCCAAGCTCGAGAAACTGAACGACGCGCTGACCGCAATGAAGAAAGACGGTACGCTGGCCGGCATCCACAAGAAATGGTTCGGCGCCGACGCCGCCCCCGGTTCCTCGACCGTGACGGAAGCAATGATCCCGAAGGGCTGAGCTGACCGCTGGGTCTGAGATCGTGGCTACCCCCCACCCCAACCCTCCCCTCAAGGGGGAGGGGCCGTTTGCCGGTGCGCAACCAGGAGTGCCACTATCGCCGCTCGAATCCCCTCCCCCTCGAGGGGGAGGGCTAGGGTGGGGGTGTCTTGGACCGGGCCCAGCATTTAGAGTTCCGGAACCTTCCCGCGCATGACCCTCATCGAAACCTTCTTCAATGCGGAGATCATGCGCAACAGTCTGCCGGCCTTGCTGCGCGGGCTGATGAACACGCTGCTGCTCAGCGTCATGAGCATCGTCATTGGCACCATTGCCGGCCTCGCCATCAGCCTGATCCGGCTTTATGCGCCAAGACTTATCCGCCTCCTCGCCATCTTCTATATCGACATCCTGCGCGCCATGCCGATGCTGGTGGTGATGGTGCTGATCTACTATGCGCTGCCGTTCGTCGGCATCCGCCTGTCGTCGTGGTTCTCGGCCGTGTTCGCCTTTTCGCTCGTGATGTCGGCCTACTCGGCCGAGGTATTTCGCGCCGGCATCGAAGGCGTCCCGCGCGGGCAATTCGAATCCGCCGCCGCGCTCGGGATGTCATTTCCACAGGTGCTGAGACGCATCGTCCTGCCCCAGGCCATGCGGGCAATCATTCCGCCCATGACAAGCAATTGCGTGTCCATGTGCAAGGACACCTCGCTCGCTTCGACCGTGGCGCTGCCGGAGCTGCTGAACGAGGCGACCAATATGCAGTCGCTGTTCGCCAACCCCTCGCCGGTCATCATGGCGGCGGTCATCTACGTCATCCTGCTGTGGCCGCTGGTGCGGCTGGTCAGCGTGATGGAGCGGCGCATGCACACCGAGCGCGTGCGGAGTTAATCGAGGTCGGAGACATCTGCTGTCAACTGAGACGGACTTTGGCTGAAGATTGTTGTATTCGGCCATGTCTGCGCCGGAATTGCAGTGTTGGCTTCATGGCATTACGTCTACTGAGTGTGTGAACCGGCCCGTCCCTGCGGGCCCAACGAACGGGTTAGGGCTGTGACCGATTTTCGAGGCATCATCGTGCTCAGTCACGACGCCATCCTGAAGGGCGAAGTGCGTAATTGCCGTCAGGCTCACCTGCATGGCTATGTCGAAGGCAATCTCTACGCCGACGAGTTGATCGTGCATGAGGGCGGGCGCTGCTACGGTACGGTGCGCGCCGGCTCGGCGACCGTCGCCGGGGCCCTGCAGGGCGATGTGTTCATCAAGAACCTGATCCGCATCGAGGGCACGGGGGACGTCAACGGCAACGTCCATTATGGCCAACTCGCGATGGAAACAGGTGGCCACCTCAGCGCCGACCTGCACAACGTCCCGCCGACCCTTGCGGGCGATTTCAACGTTTCGGTACCGCGCGGCGGCTCGGTGGTGGTCTCCACGCAGGACTTGACGGCCCTCGACCCCGACGACCGGCCGGACCAGTTGAATTACCGCGTCACCACGGTCCGCAATGGCTATCTGGCGCTCACGCAGTCGCCCGGGGCGGCGGTCTACGGCTTCACCCAGGCTGATCTGATGGCCGGCCGCGTGATGTTCGTGCATGACGGCGCGTCAGCCGACATGGCCAGTTTCGATGCCGTCGTGGCGGACCACACTGGGGCAACCTCCGGCCCCGCGCAGACGGTCAGCGTTACGGTTGCCGGCTAACGGACTCGAGGACGGGGACGAGGCGGCTAGCCCATACGGAAATGCCCATTCAATAGTCATCAGACTGGCCAGCCATTGCGGTATCTCTCGCTGCCAGCCAGGACCGTTGCCAGGAAGGGGTGCGCCAGCGCGTGGTCCTGCTCGATCGGCTTGGTCCGGATCGCCGCCACGGTCTCGATGCTTGGTCTCACGGTGTCCAGGCGAAAGCCTCGCCCTGCCATGATCTCCCGGTAGCTGACGACGTGGAGATCCGTGAACCCCTCGGAAAATTCAATCTCCTGTCCGTCGACTTTTATCGAACGATAGGTGCGTTGCTTGTGGGCCAGTTCGGCTGGAAGATCGCGCTCGTTGATGGACAGGAACCAGCGCACACGGGCACGCTTGTACTGCAGGTACCCGGACGCGCAATCCATGGCGCGATGGTGCACGAGGCTGTCTTTCAGTTCGCCAAACACAAAGCTCAGCATGTCGAAGAAATGCACACCGATGTTGGTGGCAATGCCGCCCGACTTGGTCTCGTCGCCCTTCCAGCTGGCGTAGTACCAGCGGCCGCGGGATGTGATGTAGGTCAAATCGACATCGTGAACCTGATCGTCCGCTCGTGCCAGTATCTTGTCGCGCAGGGCAATGATGGCGGGATGCAACCGGAGCTGCAGGATGGTAAACACCGACTGACCAGTGTCGCGCTCCATCTCGGTCAACCCGTCCATGTTCCACGGATTGAGTACCAACGGTTTCTCACAGATGGCGTCGGCATGCGCCCGCAAGGCGAAACGGATGTGAGCATCGTGCAGGTAGTTCGGAGAGCAGATGCTGACGTAGTCGATTTTCTTTCCTTGCCGCCGGCTGAGGTCCATAAAGCGATCGAAGCGTTCGAACTCGGTGAAGAAGCGGGCGCCGGGAAAATAGCTGTCCAGAATTCCGGCCGAGTCGGAGCGGTCGAGGGCTGCGTGCAAAACGCCGCCGGTTTCCTTGATCGCTCTGAGATGCCGGGGGGCGACGTAGCCGGCAGCACCGATCAATGCGAAGCTGTTTGATGGTGTCACGCGGGAAGTCCTTTTGCGAATCGCACCCGAGCGCCGATCCTGGCAGCTGCCGAAAATATTCTCAATGACACGACGCCACGGGTCATCAGCCTGATCCGGCAACGCCCAGGTTGTCTATCCAAGCTGCGGCCCATTCCCAGCCGCCACTTTCCGGTCTAGGCTCGGCCCAACCCGCTGGCACCATCCCCGCCGGCAGGACTTAGGGAGACCATTCATGCGATCAATCGGAAAGCTTTTGTTCGGCGCGTTGCTCGCCACCACTATGCTGGTGGGCGCGGCCCAGGCGAAAACGCTCGTCTACTGCTCGGAGGGCAGCCCCGAGAATTTCAATCCGCAAATCAACACCACCGGCACTAGCCTCGATGCGGCGCGCCACGTCTATAATCAGCTCACGGAATTTGCGCCAGGCACGGTCGATGTCATTCCCGGCCTCGCTGAGAAATGGGAAGTCTCCGGCGACGGGCTCACGGTTACGTTCCATCTGCGCAAAGGCGTAAAATTCCATTCCAACAAGAGCTTCAAGCCGACGCGCGATTTCAACGCCGACGACGTGCTGTTCTCGTTCAATCGGATGTGGAAGGACGATCATCCCTATCACAAGGTGTCGGGCGGCGCTTACGACTACTTCAACGACATGGACATGCCCAACATCCTGGCGTCGATCGAAAAGACTGACGACATGACGGTGGTGTTCAAGCTGAAACAGCCGAACGCGCCGGTGCTGGCCAACCTCGCCATGGATTTCGCCACCATCCTGTCGGCCGAGTACGGCGACGCCATGATGAAAGCGGGCAGCCCGGAGAAGGTCGACCAAGAGCCGATCGGCACCGGACCATTCTCGTTCGTGAACTACCAGAAGGACGCCGCCATCCGTTTCAAGGCGTTCCCGGATTATTTCCGCGGCAAGGCCAAGATCGACGATCTGGTGTTCGCCATCACCAAGGACGCCACGGCCCGCTACGCCAAGCTGAAGGCCAACGAATGCCAGGTGATGGGCTATCCCAACCCGGCCGATCTTCCCGCCATGAAGGCCGACGCCGCCGTCACGGTCCTGGAACAGGCCGGCCTCAACATCGGCTACATGTCGATGAATGTCACCAAACCGCCGTTCGACAAGATTGAAGTGCGTCAGGCCATCGCCATGGCGATCGATCGCGACTCCGTCTTGAAGGACGTCTATCAGGGCGCGGGTCAGAAAGCTAAAAATCTGATCCCGCCGACGATCTGGTCTTATGACAACGCAACGCCTGAGATTGCCTATGATCCGGCCAAGGCGAAATCGATGCTGGAGGCTGCTGGCGTCAAGGATCTGAAGACCGATCTGTGGTACATGCCGGTTCAGCGTCCCTACAATCCCAACGCCAAGCGTATGGCCGAAATGATGCAGGCGGACCTCGCCAAGGTCGGCGTCACTGCCGAACTCAAGAGCTTTGAGTGGGGCGAGTACCGCAAGCGGATGCAGGCAGGCGAGCACCAAATGGGCTATTTGGGCTGGACCGGCGACAATGGCGATCCGGACAATTTCTTCTTCCTGTTCGGCTGCCCGGACGGCAAACCCGCCGCCAACAACCTCTCGAAATGGTGCAGCAAGGACTATGACGCGGCGTTGGTGCAGGCGCGCAATACCGCCGACCCGGCTAAGCGGACGGAACTCTATAAAAAGATCCAGGCGATCTTTCACGCCGAGCTGCCGGCGCTCACCATCGCCCATTCGACCGTGTTCGAGCCGATCCGCAAGGAAGTGACGGGCTACAAGGTTAGCCCGCTCGGCAAGCATGAGTTCTACGAAGTCGATGTGAAGTAGTCGGCTTAGTTCGCCAAAACGTAGGGTGGGCTGAGCTTTTGCGAAGCCCACCATTTTCGTGTCGTGTGTCGCGGTGGGCTTCGCAAAAAAGCTCAGCCCACCCTACGTGGCCGCCAATGCGGCCGCCGTGGACCCAACGTAATGATCCGCTTCCTGCTCCGCCGCCTGGCACTCACCATCCCGACCTTCATTGCGTTAATGTGGGTCACCTTCATGCTCATCCGCATGGTGCCGGGCGATCCCGTCGAGGCGCGGCGGGGCGAGCGCGGCATCTCGCCCGAGCGGCACGCGCAGCTGCTGCACGAGATGGGGCTGGATCAGCCAGTCTGGAAACAATTCCTCGACTACGCCAACGGCATTGCGCACGGCGATTTCGGCGTTTCGATCGTCAGCCACGAGAAGGTGCTGACGGAGTTCCTCACGCTGTTCCCGGCGACGCTTGAGTTGACGCTCGGCGCCATGCTGTTCTCGATCCTGCTCGGCGTGCCAGCCGGCATCTTTGCCGCCGTAAAGCGCGGCACCCTCTACGACCAGGGCCTTATGGGCGCGGCGTTGACGGGTTATTCGATGCCGATCTTCTGGTGGGGATTGCTGCTGATCCTGTTCTCGTCCGTCACCATGGGCTGGACGCCGGTCTCGGGCCGTAATGACTTCGTGAAATACTACTTCGAGCCGACAACCGGCTTTATGCTGATCGATACCCTGCTGTCCGATCAGGTCGGCTCCTTCAAGGACGCGGTTTGGCATCTGATCCTGCCGACCATCGTGCTCGGCACCATCCCGCTTGGCGTGATCGCGCGCATGACGCGTTCGGCCATGTTGGAAGTGCTGGAGGAGGACTATGTGCGTACGGCGCGGGCCAAGGGGCTGTCGCCATTCCGGGTCATCGGCCTGCACGCTCTTCGCAATGCGCTGATCCCGGTCGTCACCATCATTGGACTGATGATCGGCACCCTCCTGGCCGGTGCCGTCCTTACCGAGACGATTTTTTCCTGGCCCGGCGTCGGGCACTGGCTGATCGAAAGCATCGGTCGGCGCGATTATCCCGCGCTGCAGGGCGGCATCATGCTGATCTCGGTTGTCGTCATCCTGGTCAACGTGCTGGTGGACATGATGTATGGCGTCATCAACCCGAGGATACGCCATGCCGGCTGATGTGACCGTGGGCGCACTACCGGTCAGCGCCGCCAATGCGCCGCCCAGTCCGTTGCTGTCGTTCTGGCGCGCGTTCTGCGAGAACCGCGGGGCTGTGATCGGTCTTGCGGTCATTACGGCCATCGTGCTGGTTGCAATTTTCGCGCCGCTGATTGCTCCGTACTCCCCCATCGAGCAATTCCGCGACCACGTCAAACAACCGCCCTTCTACTCTTCGGGCGGCAACTGGACGTTTCCGCTCGGCACCGACGATGTTGGCCGGGATATGCTCTCGCGCATCATCTACGGCACCCGGATTTCGCTGTTCATCGGCATGTCGGTGATGCTGGTGTCGGTCGCCGTCGGGCTGCTGCTCGGCCTGTTGGCGGCGTCCGTCGGCGGCATCATTGATGTCGCCATCCTCAGGGTGATGGACCTCATCATGTCCATCCCCGACTTAGTGCTGGCAATTCTCCTGGTGGCGGTGCTGGGCAAACCGAGCCTGACCAACACCATCATCGCCGTGACCGTCGTGTTCCTGCCGCGCTACGTGCGGCTGATCCGTGCCTCGGCGCTCGCCGAGCTGCAGAAGGACTACGTGACGGCCGCCAGAGTTTCGGGAGCGGGCCGCCTGCGCATCATGTTGTCGTCCGTACTCCCTAACTGCATGGCGCCGCTCATCGTGCAATCTGCGCTCGGCATTTCAGACGCCATCCTGGAAGCTGCGGGCCTTGGCTTTCTCGGCTTGGGCGCACAGCCGCCAACCCCGGAATGGGGCGCAATGCTGGCCGACGCGCGCGAGTTCATCCAGGCCTCGCCCTGGATCGTGACCTTCCCGGGCCTCGCCATCCTGATCACCGTGCTCGCCATCAACGTCACTGGCGATGGCCTGCGCGATGCGCTCGATCCCAAACTTCGGCGGAGCTGAGCCCCTTGCCCTTGCTTGACATCCGTGGCCTCAACGTCGACTTCGCCACGTCGCGCGGCGCCTTCCGCGCGGTCGACGCCGTCGATTTTGCGATCGACGCCGGCGATGTGCTCGCCGTGGTCGGAGAATCCGGGTCGGGAAAATCCGTCGCCATGCTGGCGGTCATGGGGCTGCTGCCATGGACCGCGACCATCACCGCCGAACGCTTGCAGTTCGATGGCCGCGACCTGCTCGGCATCACGCCGCAAGAACGCCGCGCCATCGTTGGCAAAGACATGGCGATGATCTTTCAGGAGCCGGTCGCCAGCCTCAATCCGTGTTTCACAGTCGGCTTTCAGATCCAAGAGAGCCTCACCGCCCATATGGGCTTGAAGCGGGCCGCCGCCCGGGATCGCGCAGTTCAGCTTTTGAAATCCGTCGGCATTCCTGAGCCCGAGCGCCGACTCAATCAGTTCCCGCATCAACTCTCCGGCGGCATGTGCCAGCGCGTGATGATCGCCATCGCCATCGCCTGCAAACCGAAGCTGTTGATCGCGGACGAGCCGACGACGGCGCTGGATGTGACGATCCAAGCGCAAATCCTGGACCTGCTGGTGGACCTGCAAAAGGAAACCGGCATGGCGCTGGTGCTGATCACGCACGATATGGGCGTGGTGGCGGAAACGGCGCGGCGCGTCGTGGTGCAGTACGCGGGCCAGCAGGTGGAGCGTCAGTCTGTTGACGGATTGTTCGCGGTGCCACGCCATCCGTATACGGCGGCTTTGCTGGCCGCCCTGCCCGAACATGCCAAGGGCGGACGCCTTGCTTCGATACCGGGCGTGGTGCCCGGCCAATTCGACAAAACCGACGCCTGCCGTTTTGCCCCCCGCTGCGCCAAGGCCGACGAGCGCTGCCGCACGACCCTTCCGCCAAGACAGCCGGCTAGCCTCGGCGAAGCCCTGTGCCACTACCCCGAGGGCGCGCGATGAGCGACATCCTCATCGAAGCGAAAAACCTCGCCCGCCACTATGACGTGCGGCGCGGAATATTCTCGCCCAAGGCTACCGTCAAGGCCGTGGCAGACGTCAGCCTGACGGTCACCCGCGGGCGAACGTTGGCGATTGTCGGGGAATCGGGTTGCGGCAAGTCTACGCTCGCGCGCCTGCTGACCATGATCGAGAGGCCAACCTCAGGCCAGCTCACTATATCAGGGGTGGACGTCAGCGACGGCAACGCCCAGAAAATCAGGGACTTGCGCCAGTTCGTTCAAATGGTGTTCCAGAACCCGTACGGCTCGCTCAACCCACGCCAGAAGGTTGGCGCGGTGCTGGAAGAGCCGCTGATCATCACCACCAAAGCATCGCCTGCAGAGCGCAGCGCCCGCGCTCACGACATGCTCGCCCGG
The DNA here is from genome assembly GCA_043741375.1 of Hyphomicrobiaceae bacterium. Classification (GTDB taxonomy): domain Bacteria; phylum Pseudomonadota; class Alphaproteobacteria; order Rhizobiales; family Hyphomicrobiaceae; genus JANYHF01. Next base: position 12,337 of record JAYUAJ010000522.1, read on the forward strand.
GTCGGGCTGCGGGCCGAGCATGCGCACCGCTATCCGCATATGTTTTCGGGCGGCCAGCGCCAGCGCATCGCCATCGCCCGCGCCCTGATGCTGTCGCCAAAGGTGTTGGTGCTGGACGAACCGGTATCGGCTCTGGACATCTCAATTCGCGCTCAGGTGCTGAACCTGCTCGCCGACCTGAAGGGCGAGTTTGGCCTGACCTATGTCCTCATCAGCCACGATTTGTCCGTGGTTCGGCATGTGGCTGACGATCTCATGATCATGTATCTGGGGCGCGTCGTGGAGTTCGGCCCGTCGACGGAAATTTTTGCCAAGCCGCGGCATCCCTACACGCAAGCGCTGTTGTCCGCGACGCCGGTGGCCGATCCGAGGGCCAAGCGGGCGCGAATCCGCCTGACGGGCGAACTGCCCTCGCCCATTTCACCGCCAAGCGGCTGTGCGTTCCATCCGCGCTGCCGCTACGCCAACGAGCGCTGCCGCACCGAGCTCCCCGCCGCAAAGCCGGATGGAGCGGTTGTGGTGTCATGCCACGCGGTGGAAGAGCGCCGCATTCCAGTGTGAGTCGGAGCGCCAGAGAAAGGTCTCCGAATAGCCCGATCCAAAATTGTCATCCCGGATGCGCCGCAGCATTCTTCATGGTGCAATGCTGGTCCGGTATCTCCATCGGCTCGTGACTTGGCGCAACGGGGACTGGGGCCGATCGAGATCCCGGGTCTGCAGCGCACCGTCAAGACCCTGCGCTGCGCCCGGATGACTATTTGTGGATCGGTGCGAAAGCAAAGACGACGAGTCTTGCCTTTGCGATATGCAATTGCAGCCGGGCGGCGAATTGGCTTATGACACCTCATGTTTCGCGCCAATTGGGTTGTATCCGCGCGCTCGCACAAAGCTTTTCGGGAGATCATCATGCAGATTGATACCAGCAAGGGCCATCCGGACATGGATTACCGCGCCCACTTCGACACCTATCGCGGCTTCATCAATATGGCCTTCTGGGGTTCGATTATCCTGGCTATTATCTTGATTTTGATGCGGATTTTCCTGGTTTAACCTAACTCCCTAGCCGTCCGCCCCAGCGCTCCAGTCCCTAGCGCTCGGCCCCAACCGGAGCCCGCGATGATCACAGTTGCCGCCACGGCTGAGGCTGCCGATGAGCCGCGCATCGGCCTCAGCCCCGAGACCGTAAAGAAGCTGGTCCAGAAGGGCGCGCGTGTTCTGATCGAGAGTGGGGCAGGGCTGAGGTCGCGCTTCCTCGACGCAGATTATGCCGCTGCCGGCGCGACAGTAACGGCCAATGCGGGCGAGGTCCGCTCGGCTGCCGATGTGTTCCTGAGAGTGGGCCGGCCCACCTCTGCCGACATCTCCGGCTTGAAGAAGGGCGCCGTCGTCGCGGCCATGCTCGAACCGTTCGGTGACCGTGCGGGGCTGGACGCCATCGCCGGGGCTGGTATCACGTCCTTCGCCATGGAGCTGATGCCGCGCATTAGCCGTGCCCAATCGATGGACGTGCTGTCGTCGCAATCCAACCTCGCGGGCTACAAAGCTGTGATCGATGCCGCAGCCATGTTCCAGCGTGCGCTTCCGATGATGATGACCGCCGCCGGCACCGTGCCCGCTGCCAGGATGTTCGTCATGGGCGTAGGCGTGGCGGGCTTGCAGGCCATCGCCACCGGACGCCGGCTCGGCGCCATCGTATCGGCCACTGACGTGCGCCCGGCGGCCAAGGAGCAGGTTGCATCGCTCGGCGCCAAGTTCATTGCCGTCGAAAACGAGGAATTCAAGCAAGCCGAGACCGCCGCTGGCTATGCAAAGCCAATGTCGTCCGAGTATCAGAAGTTGCAGGCGGAACTCACCGCCAAACATATCGCGACACAGGACATCGTCATCACCACGGCGCTCATCCCCGGCCGGCCGGCGCCAAGACTGATCACGCGCGCCATGGTGGAAAGCATGAAGCCCGGCTCGGTGATCATCGATATGGCGGTGGAGCGCGGCGGCAATTGCGAGCTGGCCAAGCCTGGCGAAACCGTCGAGCACAACGGCGTGCGCATCCACGGGCCGTTGAACCTGGCAGGCGAAGTGGCGGTGAACGCCTCGAGTCTTTACGCAAAGAACCTACTCAACTTTCTAGACCCCCTGATCGAAAAGGGCGCCGACGCCCTCAAGATCAACTGGGACGACGAGATCATCAAAGGCACGCTGGTGACGCGCGACGGCAAAATCGTGCATCCCGCGTTGCAACCGAAGGGATGAGGCGATGTTGAAATTCGGGCTCCTGGCCTTGGCTGTTTTGATTGCGATTGCGGCCCCGGCCTTCGCCTCTGAAGGCGTCGGCGGAGATGTCGATCCATTCGTCTACCGCCTAGCCGTTTTCGTGCTGGCGATTTTCGTCGGCTACTACGTGGTGTGGTCGGTGACGCCGGCGCTGCATACACCGCTGATGTCCGTCACCAACGCTATTTCGTCCGTGATCGTCGTCGGCGCGCTGCTGTCGGTCGGCGTCTCGCTGGCGATGTCGGGTTCGATCCTCGCCAAACTGTTCGGCCTGATCGCCTTGACTCTCGCCTCGGTGAACATTTTTGGCGGCTTCCTGGTCACACAGCGCATGCTCGCAATGTATAGAAAGAAAGATAAGAAATGAGGGAACAGGAAGCGGGGAACAGGGAACAGGTTACTGGTGCCGCTATACGTTCACATCGAGAACTTCGCGTGTGGCAAAAAGCAACCTGCTTATCCATCACCCCCAGCCACACTTACGCCACACGAATCACGAATTTTGCTGAGCGCTGGCAAGGAGATGGCTCATGGTTCGCAGCTCGGTGCAATTGCAGAAAGGCCTGTCGGAGGCCGATT
>JAYUAJ010000523.1:0-6796 GCA_043741375.1 Hyphomicrobiaceae bacterium
TGGACCCACCACCCAAACCGGAGGGGTGAGCAGACGGTTCGCGCAAAACGCGCTCCGTGGCCAGCGGTCTGGCGGTTACACAACGACATCTGGCGGCAATTTGCAATCGGCTCGCAATGAAGCCTAAGGGCCCAGCGTTCCGGTTCGTGACAAGCTCTCGGCTGGCAGGACGTAGCGCACGATGGCGCCGCTTTTGATCAAAGTCGCCAACGCCGACTGCAAATCGACGTGTTGGTGCTGCGACAGCACATATTCGGCGGCGGCGCCAAGGGGCTGGCCCGCTTTCAGCGCAGTGGCGAAGTCGTGCACTCCACCCTCGACGCTGTGTGTCTCGACCTCGAGGCCGGGTCGGACAATTAGGGCGTACTCGGCGCTTGCGGCGACCGTACCCTGGGGCGCATTCTCAGCACCTTGATGCATGCGCCAGATCGAGACGGTTGGAGAGCCAGAAGCCAACAGCCCCAGCGACGGGTGCATGTCCAACCGCATGTCCGAGATCGATTGGGGCGGAACAGCCGCCAACTCGGCCGCGCCGATCGGAGCCGCGTCGGCGGCATGGTAGGCGGTGTGTCGCAGCCATTCGAGCTGCGCCACATCGGAGAGATACGGCACGTCGGCGGCGGGCTCGAAGGCTGCGATAAAGGCTGGGAACGTGTCGCCGTAGAGCATGAGGATAGGCGAGCGCGGCGGGTTGTTGGCGATGTACCGCGCGGCCATGGCGCGGAAAAAGTCGTCGCCGACCAGTTGCCGGACAACGCTGAAACGGTCCTCCAGGACGCCACGAATGCCAGCGGCCACATTGTTGCGGTGGACGCCAAAACGGCTTGCGCTGGAGGCGACTGGGCCAGCGAATTCCGCGTCGCGCAGAGCGGCGGCGAAGCGCTGTTGCAACTCAGCGAAGGGCGGCATTGGTATTGGTCCGCCGTTCGATCATGATGCGCTCGGCCTTGGCGGCTTCGGCGGCGAGTTCGCTCCAGGCCGGCACGTTGCTGTCCCACTCTATGAGGGTCGGGACGGGGCCGGCGCGCCGGATGGCGAGTTTGTAGAGGCTCCAGACATCGGCCAGCACCGGACGGTCATGGGTGTCGATCAGCAATGGTTGCTTCTCGCCATCCTCAACGGCGTCATAGCCCGCCAGGTGCATCTCGCCGACATGTTCGACCGGGAAGGCTTCGAGATAGGCCACGGGATCGAAGCCGTGATTGACGGCCGAAACCTGCACGTTATTGACGTCCAGAAGCAGACCGCACCCCGTACGCGCGACCACGCCGGCCAGAAAATCCAATTCGCTGAGCGTGCTCTCGTCGAAGCGCACGTAGGTCGAGGGATTTTCCAGCAACATCTGGCTGCCTAGCGCCTGCTGAACCTGATCGATATGTTGTGCGACCGTAGCTAGCGTTTCACCATTGTAAGGCAACGGCAGGAGGTCGTTGAGATAGACGCCGTCATGAGTCGACCAAGCGAGATGCTCTGAGAACAGCCCCGGGCGGTAGTGAGCGACCAGCTGACGAAGGCGCTTCAGATGATCCTTGTCCAGATCCGCCGCCGAACCAATCGACAGCCCCACGCCGTGCAGCGAGATCGGATAGCGGTCGCGAATCACCGACAGCATGTGGTGCGGCGGCCCGCCCGCGCCCATGAAATTCTCGGCGTGGATTTCGAACCAGGGCACATCGTGCGCCTTGTTCATAATGTCGCGAAAATGCTCAAGCTTAAGGCCGACCCCCGTGGCAATGGGAATCGGCCCTTCAGCAAATTTGGTCACGGAAGGCAGGTTGAGCACTTGGCTATCTTCCTGAGCCAGCTCAGCCTTACCCGGCCACTGGCGACAGCGAGCCTGGGCGCTTGACGACGGTGCCGTCGGCGCTCTTGACTTCGACGCTGATGCCCGTGCAGGTGCCGGTCTTGACCAGCTTCCAAGCCGCACCTTCGTAATCGGCCTTGGAAGTGCCAGCGCAGGAATTGCTCGCAGTGGCGCAATCATTGCCACCCTTCGCCGAGATGCCGAAGCACTTCTCGAAGTCGTCCGCGGCTTGGGCGGCCTTGGGGGCGACGCCCATCGTGACCACTGCGGCAAATGCACCAGCCAGCGCCAATACGGTGGCGGCCTTAACAGTCTTTTCCATGCGGGATCCCTTTCAAGTGTATATGTGGCGTAAATGACTCAGGGGCCGAAGCACCCACTTAAGCCAACATACAATGGATTGGGGCGGCTGTGTGGGGTGATAACGCCGGTTTGATAACGATTGAAGGCTCTAAAATTCTTGGAGCCACAACTAGCTCGAACCAGGGCAATGCTGGACAACGGCAGCTGTGATCACGATAGTTTTCCGCAGCCGACTTGCCGATTGTGGTTTTTTCTGCCATCAATCGGCGAATAGGTAAGCCATGCTGTCCTTTACGGCCCACCCGGCGTAGGCAAATGACCGCTTGCCGGGCCCGACGCATGTGCGCAGCTTGAGGGCCGCCGCATTGCCGTCCAGGGGAAACGTCGTGGCCAACGCAACGGGAATTCGTCTTTCAGCAGCTCAAGGTTTGATGCGGCTCGGGGCCGCGCAAGGGCTTTATGATCCGCGCTTTGCGCATGATGCCTGCGGCGTCGGTTTCATCGCCAACCTGAAAGCCAAGAAATCCCACCAGACGGTGACTGACGGCTTGACTATGCTTGTCAACCTCACCCATCGCGGGGCCGTGGGCGCCGATCCGCTTGCGGGCGATGGCGCGGGCATGCTGACGCAGATCCCGCATGATCTGCTCAAGACCGAGATGAAGGCCGAGAAGATCACGCTGCCGGCGCCCGGCGAGTATGCTGTGGGCCAACTGTTCATGCCGCGCGATCAGGTGATGCGCCGCTATTGCGACGAGGTGATCGAGAAGGTCATCTGCAAGGAAGGACAGGTCTGTCTCGGCTGGCGCGATGTGCCGGTCGACAGCAGCGGCCTCTCGGAGACCACGCTGGCGGCCGAACCTTTTCACCGCCAGGTATTCATCGGCCGCGGCGAGGGGATAGCGGATGAGGCGGCGTTCGAACGCAAGCTCTATGTGCTGCGCAAGGTCATCTCGAACGCCATCTACAATGACTATGACGGCAAGGACATCGGCTTTTATGCTGTTTCGATGTCGTGCCGGACCATCGTTTACAAGGGTATGTTCCTGGCCGATCAGTTGGGTCCCTATTTCAAGGATCTGACGGACAAGCGCTATCTATCGGCGCTCGCGCTCATCCACCAGCGCTTCTCCACCAACACCTTCCCGTCCTGGAAACTGGCACATCCCTACCGAATGGTCGCGCACAACGGCGAGATCAACACGTTGCGCGGCAACGTCAACTGGATGGCGGCGCGCCAGGCGTCGGTCAGTTCCAGCTTGTACGGAAAGAGCATCGATAAGCTCTGGCCAATTTCCTACGAGGGGCAGTCGGACACCGCTTGCTTCGACAACGCTTTGGAATTCCTCGTCCAGGGCGGCTATTCGCTCAGCCACGCCGCCATGATGCTGATCCCGGAAGCCTGGGCCGGCAATGAGCTGATGGACGCTAAGCGCAAGGCCTTTTACGAATATCATGCCTGCCTGATGGAGCCATGGGACGGACCCGCCGCCATGGCGTTCTCCGACGGCCTGCAAATTGGTGCCACGCTCGACCGCAACGGCCTGCGCCCCGCGCGCTACATTGTCACCAAGGACGACCGGGTCATCATGGCCTCGGAGGCGGGCGCGTTTCCGGTCGCCGAAGAGAACATCGTCAAGAAGTGGCGACTGCAGCCGGGCAAGATGCTGCTGATCGATCTGGCCCAGGGCCGGATCATTTCGGACGATGAACTAAAGGCGGAACTCGCCTCCAAGCACCCGTACCAGAGCTGGCTTGACCGCACGCAGATCGAGGTTCACACGCTGCCCGAAGTGCCGGTTCGCGCGCCAAAGACCAACGCCAGCCTGCTCGATCGTCAGCAGGCGTTTGGTTATACCCAGGAAAGCCTGAAATTCTTGATGAGCCCGATGGCCGAGACGGGCCAGGAGGCGGTCGGCTCCATGGGCACAGACACGCCAGTGTCAGCGCTGTCGAACAAGCCCAAGTTGCTGCACACCTACTTTAAGCAGAATTTTGCTCAGGTCACCAACCCGCCGATCGATTCGATCCGCGAGGAATTGGTGATGTCGCTGGTGTCGTTCATCGGCCCACGTCCTAATATTCTCGATCTCAAGGGCACCGCGCGCGGCCGCCGTCTGGTGGTCAGCCAACCGGTGCTGACGAACGAGGATCTTGAGCGCATCCGTCAGATTGGTCACATCAAGGACAATCCGTTCAAGACCGAAACGCTGGATGTAACCTATCCGGCCGAAACGGGCGCGGCCGGCATGCATACGGCGCTGAACCGGCTGTGCCGCGAGGCCGAGCGGGCGATCGCGGATGGGTTCAATATCATCATCCTGTCCGATCGCGGGGTCAGTCTCGATCGCATCCCGATCCCGATGCTTTTGGCGACGTCAGCCGTGCATCATGACCTGATCCGCAAGGGGCTTCGCACCTCGGTCGGCCTGGTGCTGGAGAGCGCAGAACCGCATGAGGTGCATCAGTTCGCGACGCTCGCGGGCTATGGCGCCGAGGCCATCAACCCGTACCTGGCCTTCGAGACCATCGAGGCCATGCTGCCCATGCTCGATGAAAAGCTGACGGCCAAGGAGGCCAAGAAGCGTTACATAAAAGCAGTGGACAAGGGCCTGATGAAGGTCATGTCCAAGATGGGCATTTCGACCTACCAGTCCTACTGCGGCGCGCAGATCTTTGACGCGGTGGGTCTCAAAACCGATTTCGTCAACCGCTACTTCTTTGGGACGCATACGCAGGTCGAAGGCGTCGGCCTGGAAGAGATCGCCGCCGAGACGGCCGAGCGCCACCGCCAGGCCTTCGCCGACGTTCCGGTGCTGCAGGACGCATTGGACGTAGGCGGTGAATACGCCTACCGCATTCGGGGCGAGGCGCATATGTGGCGCCCCTCCGTGGTGGCCGATCTGCAGCATGCCGTACGTGGAAACCTGCCGGACAAGTACCGCTCCTACGCCAGGCAGATTAACGACCAGACCGAGCAGCTGATGACGCTGCGCGGGTTGTTCCGCATCCGCACCGCCGAGGAGATGGGACGCAAGCCCGTCGCCATCGACGAGGTCGAAGCTGCGACGGAACTCGTGAAGCGTTTCTCCACGGGCGCCATGTCCTTCGGCTCGATCAGCCGCGAGGCGCATACGACATTGGCCATCGCCATGAACCGCATCGGCGGCAAGTCGAACACAGGCGAAGGCGGCGAGGAAGCTGACCGCTTCGTGACGCTGCCGAACGGCGACAGCATGCGCTCGGCCATCAAGCAGGTGGCCTCGGGACGCTTTGGCGTGACTGCGGAATACCTCGTCAATTCCGACATGATGCAGATCAAGATGGCCCAGGGCGCCAAGCCCGGCGAGGGCGGCCAGCTGCCGGGCCACAAGGTGGACGCGACCATTGCAAAAGTCCGGCACTCGACGCCGGGCGTCGGCCTTATTTCGCCCCCGCCGCATCACGACATCTATTCGATCGAAGATCTCGCGCAGTTGATCTTTGATCTGAAGAACGTCAACCCCGCCGGCCAGGTCTCGGTCAAGCTGGTGTCGGAAGTTGGCGTTGGCACGGTGGCTGCGGGCGTCGCCAAGGCGCGCGCCGATCACGTGACCATCTCGGGCTTTGAGGGTGGTACGGGCGCCTCGCCGCTGACATCGCTGAAGCATGCGGGCAGCCCATGGGAAATCGGCCTCGCCGAGACGCAGCAAACGCTGGTGCTGAACGGTTTACGCGGGCGGATTGCCGTCCAGGTTGACGGCGGCATCCGCACCGGGCGCGACGTCCTGATCGGCGCTCTCCTGGGGGCGGACGAATTTGGCTTCGCAACAGCGCCCTTGATCTCGTTGGGCTGCATCATGATGCGTAAGTGCCATCTCAACACCTGCCCGGTGGGCGTTGCGACGCAAGACCCGGTGCTGCGTGCAAAGTTCCAGGGCAAGCCCGAGCACGTCATCACCTTCCTGTTCTACGTCGCCGAAGAACTCCGCGAGCTAATGGCGTCCATGGGCGTGCGCAAGCTTACCGAGCTGGTCGGCGAGACCGACTGGCTGGACCGCACCCGCGCCATCGACCACTGGAAGGCCAACGGGCTAGATTTTTGCAAGTTGTTCCACAAGCCGGAGCCGGCCGAAGGCGTCGCCATCCATCATTGCGAGACGCAGAACCACGGGCTTGAGAAGGCGCTCGATAAGACGCTCATCGCCAAGGCCAGCAAGGCCATCGAGACCGGCAAGGCCGTGCGCTTTGCCTCAAAGATTTCCACGCGCGACCGTACGTCCGGCGCGATGCTGTCGGGCACGGTCGCCAAGAAGTATGGTCATGCCGGATTGGCGGACGACACGATCTGGATCGACCTTGAAGGCACGGCCGGCCAGAGTTTTGGCGCCTGGACCGCCAAGGGCGTGACCCTGTCGCTGACCGGCGAGGCCAACGACTATGTCGGCAAGGGGTTGTCGGGTGGCAAACTGATCGTCCGCCCTCACGCCAATTCGGGCATCACGCCGGAAGAGAGCATCATCGTCGGCAACACGGTGATGTATGGCGCGATTGCGGGCGAATGTTATTTCCGCGGCGTCGCCGGCGAGCGGTTTGCCGTGCGCAACTCCGGCGCCATCGCGGTCGTCGAGGGCACGGGCGACCATGGCTGCGAATATATGACCGGCGGTGTGGTGGTCGTGCTTGGCCGCACCGGCCGCAATTTCGCAG
>JAYUAJ010000524.1:0-2878 GCA_043741375.1 Hyphomicrobiaceae bacterium
CAGCGCCGCGACTGACAATGTGAAACCGCCTGCATGAACGAATGGCGTGGCGGGCGAGAAGGACATTCAACCCTCCCGGGCGATGACCGCTGTATGGCAGCGCCATCGGAAATCTGGCCGATCGGTACCGACCCGCTGTTGACAGTCGATGCCCTAGATTTGCCGAAGCAAAGCAGCCGCTCGCGCAAAATGCCATTGAACAGCCGGTGCGCGGAGACCGTAGCTGCGGCGGGTAAGGGGGTTTCTCAATTCCTCCACTCGGCCCTCGCCAGCCGCGGCTGATAGACAGAGTCCGGGCGCCGAGATGCATGAGTGGGTCGGCAGGTGAGCATGGCGTCTCGCACAAAGTGGAGAGCCGAACCAAACACCCACAAACAAACAGATTGCCAGGGCCAAACTCCCGGCACAAAATTACAACCGGCAAGGAATTCATTGCCGGCCAACGCGAATTGAGTTTGAAATGGAAAAGGCAATCGACTGGCAGGTTCCGCTCGAGCCGATCGGCCATTGGAGTGCCAGTGCTGTGCTGCGGCCGCTCTTCGGCACCATGTCCTATCTGCTGCCTGCTCAGCAGCCAGTTGCAGCGCCGGTGCGGGCACCCGCTATCTTCTCGTCAGATGAGGGCTTTTGGCAACAGGTCCTTAGCGGTCAGCTAGCAGCAGGCATGACCGTTACGCTGGATCGGTTCGACGTTCTCGATTGGTTTCCGCGCGCGCCCGGGCTGTACCAGACGCCTTTCGCGCGGTCGGTGCGGCAGGATGCGCTGCGGTTCCGCGAGCCGGCGCTCGAGCAAACGAAGAAGGGCGTGCGGCGCGAGCCGTCGGCCGCGGCTGACTATACCGTCGTGCTCAAGCCACAAGGCAAGCTGTCGATGCTCGAGGGTGGTGTTGGTTGCGTTCGCCTGAAGCCGATCCGGATCGACGGTTCGCCGCACTGGTTGCTGTCTGCCTCGTCGACCGGAGTCGCCCACGCGGGAGTGCCGATCGCTGTACCGCAACACCTTTATACCGGTCTGCTTGGCGACTTTCACACCCGAGGCAGCGCATGCGTCCGCCTGCACGGAGAGCTGGCTTTTCCGCCCGACCCTTTCACGCATCTATTTGATGCCGCAATCATGGTGCCGCGGCTATACCTCAAGGTCCAGGCGCTGGACCGCTACGAATCACCCGCCAGCGTGTCGCCTGAGGCGACCGTCGCAGTCAGCTTCGTAAGCGAATTCGAGGGGGCGCCCCGAGCCTATGCGACCTATGTCACCTTCCGCCCCGATACGGCAGGGTCGTTTGAAGAAGCGGTGAGGTGGATGAAAAGTGAGTATGTGGAAGGCGCGTATGGCGGCCGCATCATCACTGACTTTGACCAGACGCGCACCGTCTTTCCGGAGGCGCGCCTAGCGCTGGCGCGAGTGATGGGCCGCCTTGTCTCTCGCGGCGAATTGCGCGAAGTTGTTGAGTTGATGCACACGCACGCTTCCATCGACCAGTTGTTCGACGAGATTGACCGCAAAGATCTACTGCCGGCCCGGTCCAGCAGGCGTCGCAAATCCGTCTTTATCAGCTATGCCCACGCCGCCGAAGTCGAAACCGGATGGGTCAAACGGCTGCGCACGCATCTGTCTGGGCTTCCGGAAGATCGGGTCGATATCTGGGACGACTCGCGCATTCGGCCAGGTCAGAAATGGCGCACAGAGATCGACAAGGCGCTCAAGCAGACCCGCGTAGCGGTGCTCGTGCTGACGGCCGACTTCCTGGCCTCGGAGTTCATCCGCAGCGCCGAACTGCCGGCCTTGCTCGAAGCGGCCGAGTCCGACGGGGCGACAATCTTGTGCGTCTACGGCAGCGATGTGCACCTGTCGGGCATCGCGTCACGGCTGGAACAATACCAGTTCGTCAACAGCCGGAACGCACCACTTCAGGAATTGTCTCCTAGTAAGCGCGAGGCCGTGTTTCGGCGACTGGCTGCTGCGGTTGAAGAGGCTCTCACCGGTGCGGCATAACGCGCAGCGCAATATGCCTTCCGCCGAATCCATCAGCACATGTTGATCTCCCTCGATCGGACCGGTGCGCAATGGCTCCGCTGCAATGGGAGCAGCGCTGCGCCCCGACGGACCGCCCGGGAGCCGTCATTGGCGAGCACCTGCTCCTGGCCGTCATTGTGAGTAGCCGAACGGCTGCTGTCCAGACAGCCTGATTTCAATGTCGGCTGACGGGCATCCTGATCACGAAATCGTCTGGCAGCCGTCGACCCATAGCAGCCGGCGGCGGTTTTCCCAGCGAAAGACCGGTCTGCTTCGGAACTTGACCTTCGCCCACGCCGCGGAGAAAGTTGGCCATGGCGAGAGCGGTCATTCGCTCGTGCCGACCGACGATCACGAAAAATTCGGAGCCGAACGGCTGCATCCGACGGTCGCGAACTGTCGCTGCCGACCCATTGCGGCCAACCAGAAAACCCAATTCCCTTCCGCGAAGCGGTCGTTGGCTGACCACAAGCAAAGGCCGGCTTAACTGTTGATCGAACCGGCGATTTCGCGCATTCGACCGCTCAAGACTCAGCAGCCAGCATGAGGTCAGTGCCTCATTTCCGTCTTTGTATAGCACGAAGTCCATCGGCACATTGACGCTGAGCGTGCCGGTTCGGCTTGGGGTTCCAATTTGACTCCGCAGAGGACCAGGTGGTCGCCCCAGCCACGCCATTGCGGGCGGGATGCCGATCGAGATTGCGCAGCAGAACCTCGGCCATGCATCGCTGGCCACTACGACCGTCTACGTCACGACCGAGAAGCGGCGGCGGATGAAAGCCGTCGAGGCCTTCTGGCGATGGTAGTCGCGGGGCGGCACCGGAGAATCGGCGCATGGCATCGATCTCAAGCCGCAATCTTGTC
>JAYUAJ010000525.1:0-2875 GCA_043741375.1 Hyphomicrobiaceae bacterium
CGGTGCTCCCGGCGGTCAGGGACTGGGCGATGGGTCCGAAGGTGTTTGAACTGAGGGCATACGCGATTTTGTAGGCGGCAAAGGCGGCAGCCATGTCGCCTGACTGTTGGCGGCTGATGCCGAGATTGACGGCCGCACCTGAATCGCCCGGGCTCAACGCCAATACCCGTTCGAAAGAGGTTGCCGCCTCACGGTAGGCTTTCACTTCAAGTTGGGCCTGCCCGAGCGCGAACCAAGCATCGGCATGCAACGTATCAAGGCTCACGGCGCGCTCGAAAGCGGCGATGGCTGCACGCGGATCATTCAAGTTCCGCGCGGCCTCGCCGGCCCCGAGATGTGCACGCAGATTGTTTGGCGCAAGAGTGATTGCCCGGTCGAACGCCCGTGTTGCAGCAGGGTAGTCGGCCGCCGCCACGGCAGCAGAGCCGCAACTCAACCAGGCGTCAATATCGCGTGGAGAAATCTCTGCCGCCTGCGCAAAGAAGGACTGGGCACCGCTGAAGTCCTTCAAGGCTTTGGCCGCCCGCCCCGCAATCATGAGGGAAGGGGCATGCCGGGGCCGCTCCTTCAGGCTTGCCTCGATGAGCACACGGGCCTCGGCGGCTTCATTGCGCAAAAGGGCGAGCAACGCCTTGAGTTGCAGCGCCGGTGCATGGCGAGGCGTCCGCTGCAGCATCCGGTCGCAGCTTGCTTCCGCATCGGCATGACGCCCGGCGCGATACTGCGCCACCGCCGAAGCCATCTCGGAATCTAGATTTTTAGGTTTGGCCAAACGGCCTCCCGTTGCCTAAAGTGCTTCTGGAAAAGTGCGAAGTGGTTCTCCAAAAAGTGGCACGACAAAACTTATAGGCATCCGGCCGTTCGAAGAAAGCGGGAATCGCTATTAAGGTGCGGATGGAGTTTGTCCAGGAGAGTGACGTTTATCTACCGATACGTCGATGGGGCGCAGGCCCAGCTAGATCTAGTCAGGGGATTGCCCAATGGGCTCGTTCATTCTCGCCATCGATCAGGGAACGACGTCATCCCGCGCAATCGTCTTTGATGCTCATCTGAAGATTGCTGGCGTTGGCCAGCAGGAATTTCCACAGCATTTTCCGCGCTCGGGCTGGGTCGAGCATGATCCGGAGGATCTCTGGCGCACCGTGCTGGAGACGTGCCGCATCGCACTTGGCAAGGCGGGCATTTCCGCGCGCGACATCGCCGCCATCGGCATCACCAATCAGCGCGAGACCACCGTGGTCTGGGACCGGGCGACCGGCAAAGCCATCCACAACGCCATTGTGTGGCAGGACCGGCGCACGGCAGACCTCTGCGCCCGACTGAAGGCAGATGGTCACGAAGCACGGATCGCCCGCAAAACCGGCCTGCTGCTCGATCCCTATTTCTCGGGCACCAAAGTCGCCTGGATTCTCGATGTGGTTCCCGGCGCACATGGCCGCGCCGAACGTGGCGAACTCGCATTCGGCACCGTCGACAGCTTCCTGATCTGGCGGCTGACTGGCGGCAAGACCCATGTCACCGACGCCACCAACGCCTCGCGCACGCTGCTGCTCGACATCCATTCCGGCCAATGGGACGACGACTTGCTCTCCCTGATCGGCGTTCCGCGCGCCATGCTGCCGGAGGTGCGCGATTCTTCGGGCGATTTCGGCGTCACTGACGCGGGAATCTTTGGCGCCGCCATCTCGATCCGCGGCGTCGCTGGCGACCAGCAGGCCGCCACAGTTGGGCAAGCGTGCTTTGAGCCGGGCATGATGAAATCAACCTATGGCACGGGCTGTTTCGCGCTGCTCAACACGGGCGCCGACGCCGTGCAATCGAAACACCGCCTACTGACGACCATCGCCTACCAGATTGGTGGCAAGCGAACCTATGCGCTTGAGGGCGCCATTTTTGTTGCCGGTGCCGCAGTGCAGTGGCTGCGCGATGGTCTTGGTACGCTGAAATCCGCCGATCAGAGCGGTCCCATGGCCGCCGCTGCCGATCCCAACCAGGACGTCATCCTTGTGCCCGCCTTCGTCGGCCTCGGCGCGCCGCACTGGGACGCCAACGCCCGCGGCGCCATGTTCGGCCTCACCCGCGCCACCGGTCCCAAGGAACTCGCTCGCGCCGCGCTGGAGAGTGTCTGCTACCAGACCGCCGATCTCATCGACGCCATGCGCGGCGACTGGGGCAAAGCTGGCGACACGGTGCTGCGCGTCGACGGCGGCATGGTCGCCTCGGATTGGACCATGCAACGCCTGGCCGATCTGATCGGCGCGCCCGTCGACCGGCCGACTGTGCTGGAGACCACGGCCCTGGGCGCAGCCTATCTCGCCGGGCTCGCGACAGGCGTCTATCCTCAGCCGGCCGAATTCGCCAAGCAATGGGCGTTGAATCGGCGCTTTTCGCCGGCTATGGCGGATGAGGAGAGATCGCGGAAGTTAGGCCTTTGGCGGGATGCGCTGCGGCGGACTTTGACAACCCACTGAGCAATCCGTCTTAAAAGTGCTTCTTTGCGAAAGCTCGGCCGGAACTTATTGGTATGAATCGACTTGCCAGCGTTGTGTTCCTCTAGCCCGGATATATCACCCAATTTAGTCGCATCGGCTGGGCAAATCAGTGAAAGTGGTTGTGCAGCAATTATTTGTCCTGATCAGGAATGCGTCCATCGTGCGCCCTGCGCCCCGCGCGCCTCCGGTGATGCCGTCGAACGTCGTGTCTGAGACGCGCCTTCGGCACGATGACACCGAGACCGGACAGCCGCGATCATCCGCCAAGAGACCATAGTTGACCTGCAAGGTTCCGGGGCGGCCATCGCGGCTGTAGCCGAGTTTGGCGAGCGGGCATTTGGCGCCTTCGAACCAGCGCGTCATGCCGGAGGCATGCGTCCCGC
>JAYUAJ010000526.1:0-6723 GCA_043741375.1 Hyphomicrobiaceae bacterium
CCGGCCTGCACGAACGCATCGCCAACGAGGGCGCGCTGATCGCCGAAAATGCGCCCGGCCTCAGCCCACGCGGACGCGATTTTCCGCGCCGCAACCGGCTGATTTCGGGCATGTCGCTGGCGGTGCTGGTGGTCGAGGCGGCCGTGCGGTCGGGTTCGCGCATCACCGCGGACTTTGCCAAGGAACAGGGACGCATGATCTTTGCCGTCCCCGGCAACCCGCTCGACCCGCGTGCGGGCGGAACCAACCAGCTAATCAAAGAAGGCGCCCGACTGGTGACCGAGGCCGGCGATGTGGTCGCCGGCCTCGGCTCCGCGCTTGCCGGCTTCAGCCCCCCGCCAGCAAGTGTCGAGCGGACACTTTCGGAGCGGCCAATGCCGGCAATCTCTATGTCCACACCGGAGCGGCGAAAGATCGTCGACGCCCTCGGGATCGCCCCGATCACTATCGACGATCTCATCCGCATGACGGGCGTGGACGCCCGCCAGGTCCGCGTGGCGCTGATGGAATTGGAACTCGCCGGGCGCGTCGAACGGCTCGGCGGGCAGCGCGTTGTGTTAGTGGCCTAGCCAGTCATGGGAGGCAGCGGCGTCTGGTTGACGTCAATGGTGCGTGGCCCATTCCGCCGCGCCTCGCGCTGGGCCAAGTCAAGGAGCGCGGAAAGTTGCGCATGCCCACTTGCCGAGGAAAGATCCCGAAGCTCCTGCAGCAAATCTGCGATATAGTCGGCCACCTCGGCGGAGGTGGCGGCATCGGCCCTTTCGGGTTCGACCTTGTGGCTGGTAGCTACGGCAGGCGTAGCTTGATTGGGTGCGTCGAAGTCGGCCATTTCGATATGAGAATCCCGCAAGTAACCACAACCTTCGATTGCATTTATATAATACTCAATCTCAGGTCGAGGCAACACGGATCATTGCAGACTGGAGAGTTGTTCACCTAGGTGATCACCGGGGCCATGGAATAAGTGGTTTCCGCAGTAATTCCCTTGTCCCCAAGCCCTCTAGAAGGGCGAATTTGACTTCGGCGCGTGTTATCGCCATTTTCCGGGGCCGCTGCGCTTAGCCCAGTTCGCACTGCACCTGGCGCCGCCAGCCCTTCCCACGCAACCCCCAGAGGTGTGATGCGAGTCGTCGTCGTGGAATCGGCCGCCAAGGCCAAGACGATCAATAAGTACCTGGGCTCGAACTATACGGTTCTGGCATCCTACGGCCACGTGCGCGATCTGCCGGCCAAGGACGGATCGGTCGAGCCCGACAATGATTTCAACATGCACTGGGATGTCGACGGCAAGGCCGTGAAGGTCATGAGCGACATAACCCGAGCCGTGAAAGGCGCCGAAAAGCTCATTCTGGCCACCGACCCCGACCGGGAAGGCGAGGCCATTTCCTGGCACATCCGCCAGATCCTCGAGGACAAGAAGGCGCTGAAAGGCGTCAAGGTCGAGCGGGTGGCCTTCAACGCCATCACCAAGACGGCGATCCTAGAAGCGATGGCGCACCCGCGCGAGATCGATCAGCCGCTGGTGTCGGCGTATTTGGCCCGGCGCGCGCTGGACTATCTGGTCGGCTTTAATCTCTCGCCGGTGCTGTGGCGCAAACTGCCGGGCGCCCGCTCGGCCGGCCGCGTGCAGTCGGTGGCGCTGCGCCTGATCTGCGACCGCGAGGAAGAGATCGAGGCTTTCCGCACGGACGAATATTGGACTATCGAAGCGATCCTCGCGACCGCCAAGAAAGAAGAGTTTACGGCGCGACTGACCGCTGTCGCCGGGACCGGGTTGAAAAAGCTCGACCTGAAGAACGAAGGCACGGCGGTGGCCATCAAGACGGCCATCGAGGGCGGCGATTTCAAAGTCGTATCGGTGGAAAAGAAGGCTGCCAAGCGCAATCCGTACCCGCCGTTTACGACCTCGACGCTCCAGATGGACGCCAGCCGAAAACTCGGGTTCTCGGCCAAGCAGACCATGGGCGTCGCGCAGCGCCTCTATGAGGGCGTCGATATCGGCGGCGAAACCACGGGCCTCATTACCTATATGCGAACCGACGGCGTGCAGATCGTGCCTGAAGCCGTTTCGGCCATCCGTGACGTGATATCGGCCGAGTTCGGCAAGAACTACACGCCGTTCGCGCGCGAGTGGAAAACCAAGGCCAAGAACGCGCAAGAGGCCCACGAAGCCATCCGCCCGACCGATCCAAAGCGTACGCCCGATAAAGTGCGCCGCTATCTGGAGAAGGATCAGGCTGCGCTCTACGACCTGATCTGGAAGCGCACCATCGCGAGCCAGATGGCGCCGGCCGATATGGACAAAACGACAGTCGAGATCGAGGTCAAAGGCAAGGACGGCAAGGCCTATGGGCTGCGCGCCAACGGGTCGGTGGTGACGTTTGACGGTTTTCTCCGGGTCTACGAGGAGGGTCACGACGCCCGCGTCCGCATCATCGACAAGGGCAAGGACGACAAGGCCGAAGCGGACGCCGACGATTCGCGCCGGCTCCCTCCGCTGGCTCAAGGCGACCACCTGAAGGACAAGCTGGTCGAGGCCGAGCAGCACTTTACGCAACCGCCGCCGCGCTATTCCGAGGCGACACTGGTGAAACGCATGGAAGAGCTGGGCATCGGCCGCCCCTCCACCTACGCCTCCACCATGGCCGTGCTGGTCGAGCGCGATTACGTCAGGAACGAGAAGAAGCAACTCGTCCCCGAGGACAAGGGGCGGCTGGTCACGGCGTTCCTAAAAAGCTTCTTCAAGCGCTATGTCGAGTACGACTTCACGGCTGACCTGGAAGAAAAGCTCGACCTGATCTCGGACGACAAGCTCGACTGGAAGGAGCTGCTGCGCGAGTTCTGGACCCAGTTCACCGCGACGATCGCGGAAACCAAGGAGCTGCGCGTCACCGAGGTGCTGGACGCGCTAAACGAAATGCTCGCCCCGCACGTGTTCCCGCCGCGCGAGGATGGGTCCGATCCGCGCTCATGCAAAGCCTGCGGCGACGGCAAGCTCAGCCTCAAGGTCGGCAAATTCGGCGCCTTCATCGGCTGCTCGAACTATCCCAACTGCAATTTCACGCGTCAATTCTCCGAAACCGGCAAGGACGGCTCCGACGCGATTTCCGAGGCCAAGGTGCTTGGCGAGGATCCCGAGACGGGGCTGCCCGTCACGCTGCGCTCGGGCCGCTTCGGGCCGTACATCCAGCTCGGCGAGGCGGTTGAAAAGGGCGACAAGCCCAAGCGGTCATCTATTCCCAAAGGATACGCCGTTTCCGACGTGGATCTGGAACTGGCCCTGAAGCTGCTCAACCTGCCGCGCGAGGTGGGCCTGCATCCCGAGAGCGGAAAACCGATCGTGGCCGGGCTCGGCCGCTTTGGGCCATTTCTGCTGCACGATGGGAAGTACGCCAACCTTGAGAGCGCGCAAGACGTGTTCGAGGTCGGCCTCAACCGCGCGGTAACGGTGCTGGCCGAGAAGAAGGAAGGCAAGGGCCGCGGCCAGGCAAAGGCCGAAGTGCTTAAGGCGCTGGGCGAACATCCCGGCGGCGGCGGCAAGGTCGAGGTGTTGAGCGGAAAATACGGGCCCTACGTCAAGTGGGGCAAGGTCAACGCCACGGTGCCCAAGAGCATCCCGCCCGCCGACATCACCATGGAACAGGCCATGGAGCTGATTGTTGCACGCGAGGCCAAGGGGCCGAGCAAGGGCAAGGGCGGGTTCAAGAAGGGCCCCCCCGCCAAGAAGACCGATGGCGAGACGGCTCCGAAGAAGGCGGCGGCCAAGAAGCCGGCGGCTGCGAAAAAGCCAGCAGCCAAGAAGGCTAAGGCTGCTGCAACAGAGGACGCCGGCTAGTGGAAACTTGGCATGAGCGCGCGGCAGGCTTGTCCTCATGACTAAGAAGCCAAAGGCCGTGCCTGACCCCCGAACGCTCCCAACGCGCGAGGCGGTGATGGAGTTTGTCAACACCTCCCCTGCCAAGGTTGGCCGGCGCGAGATCGCGCGCGCTTTTGACATCAAGGGCGATAAGCGCATCTGGCTTAAGCAGCTACTGAAGGATATGTCGGAGGCCGGCCTCCTCAACTCCACGCGCAAGAAAATCCGCAGCGTTGGAAAGCTGCCAGCCACCGCCGTGATCGAGGCGTTGGGCCTCGACGCCGAGGGCGACCTTTACGGCGAACCTGTTGATTGGGACCGCGAGGAGGAAGGCGTCCCGCCGCGCGTGCTGATCCGCCTGGAGCGGCAAGGCGCGGCTCTCGGCCCTGGAGACCGAGTGCTGGCGCGCATCGCGGCGCTGACGGACGATCAATCCTCCGTCTACCCCTACGAAGCCTGCCCGATCAAGAAACTCGATCGCGAGCGCCGCCGCCTGCTCGGCATTTTCCGGGCCGACTCGCGCGGGAGCGGCGGCGTCATACAACCCATCGACCGCAAGCAGCTGAAAGATTGGCGCATCGAGCCCGGCGACGAGGGCGGGGCGGAAAGCGGTGAGCTCGTACGTTTCGACATCGCCCGCACCGGCCGCGGCAACCTTACGCGTGCGCGGATTGTCGAGCGGTTGGGTAATCCGTCCGATCAGAGACAGATTTCGCTGATCGCGATTCACGCCCACGGTATTCCCGACCATTTTCCCGACAAGGTCCTGAAGGAGCTGGACGATCTTCCAAAGCTCACCAAGTCCGGCCGCGAGGATCTGACAGGCATTCCGCTGATCACGATCGACCCCGTGGATGCGCGCGACCACGACGACGCCGTCTGGGCGGCGCCGGACGAGGACCCGGACAATCCCGGCGGTTGGGTGACGATTGTCGCCATCGCGGATGTGGCGTTTTATGTTCGTCCGGGTACGCTGCTGTCGCGCGAAGCCGAAAAGCGCGGCAACTCGGTCTATTTCCCCGATCGCGTCGTGCCGATGCTGCCGGAGAAAATCTCCAACGATCTGTGCTCGTTGAAAGAGGGCGAGCTGCGTGCCTGCCTCGCCGTGCGCATGATCTTCGACCAATACGGCCACAAGCGCTCGCACGTTTTTTCACGCGCGTTGATGCGCTCGGCGGCGAAATTGAGCTACCAACAGGCTCAAGCCGCGATTGATGGCACGCGCGAAGCCGGCCCCGCCGCTGAGCATGTCGAGACCATCCTGAAACCTCTGTGGGCGGCCTATGCGGCGCTGGAGCGCGCCCGCAACGAGCGTTCGCCGCTGGATCTGGACCTGCCCGAACGAAAAATCATCGTCGGCAAGGATGGCAAGGTTGAACGCATCCATGTGCCGGAGCGATTGACAGCGCACCGGCTGATCGAAGAGTTCATGATCCAGGCAAACGTGGCCGCCGCCGAAACGCTGGAGGCCAAGAAAACGCCGCTGGTCTACCGCGTGCACGATCAGCCCTCGAAGGAAAAGCTGGCGTCGCTGAAGACGTTTCTCGAAACGCTGGACCAGAGCCTGCCGAAATCCGGGCAGTTGAAGCCCGCAGATTTCAACAAGCTGCTGGCCAAAGCCAAAGGCACAGTCACGGCCGATCTGGTCAACGAGGTCGTCCTGCGCTCGCAGAGTCAGGCCGAATACAACCTAGAGAACTACGGTCATTTCGGCCTGAACCTGCGCAAATACGCGCATTTCACCTCGCCAATCCGCCGCTATGCCGATCTCATCGTGCACCGGGCGCTGATCCGCGCGCTCAATCTTGGCAAGGACGGATTGACCGAAGCCGAAATCGAAACGCTGAAGGAAACCGCGCGCAGCATCTCCGATCTCGAACGCCGGGCCATGGCGGCGGAACGCGAGACGACGGATCGT
Source organism: Hyphomicrobiaceae bacterium (assembly GCA_043741375.1). Classification (GTDB taxonomy): domain Bacteria; phylum Pseudomonadota; class Alphaproteobacteria; order Rhizobiales; family Hyphomicrobiaceae; genus JANYHF01. The sequence continues at coordinate 5,775 of JAYUAJ010000526.1, forward strand.
CTGATAGCGGCGCATCTGGCCGACCACATCGGGGCGGTGTTCCATGCCCGTATTTCGGGCGTGACGCGAAGTGGCCTGTTCGTGCGCCTCGCCGATACGGGAGCGGATGGCTTCATCGCCATCTCGACGCTTGGCCGCGAGTTCTTCAACCACGACGAGGCGCACAATGCGCTGATCGGCGCGACGAGCGGCGAAGCCTATCGGCTGGGGGATCGCGTTGAAGTGAAACTGGTGGAAGCCATCCCCACCGCCGGCGCGCTGCGCTTCGAGATGGTGACGCAAGGCAAAGTTGGGGAAATGCCCGGAAAGGGGGTAAAATTCGGCAAGCGCGGCCACCAAGGTAGACCGCAAAAGCGGTGGCGCTGAGGCCCGCTGATTACCGTGTAAACATTTTCAGCTTGCACGCGGCCGTTTCCGGGCTACCAAAAATTGATGTTTCGCGATTGAGGCAGGCCCCAATGAAAATCCGCACCAAACAATTCCGCGTCGGCCCCGGCGACGACGTTGACCTGAAGAAGTGGCCGACCAGAATAGACGCAATCTACGACGGCAAGGACGGTTACAGGGCGCTCCTCGACGAGCAGGTGAAGGATCTCAGTGACCTGCAACTGAAGCTGTTCGCCACCAAACGCCACGCGCTTCTGATCATATTCCAGGCCACCGATGCCGCAGGCAAGGACGGGGCGATCCGGCATGTCATGTCGGGCGTCAATCCGCAGGGCTGCGCGGTCACCGGTTTTGACCGTCCGAGTGCGGAGGAAATGAGTCACGACTTCTTGTGGCGCAGCGCCAAGGTGCTGCCGGCGCGTGGCATGATGGGCATCTTCAACCGCTCGTACTATGAAGAGGTGCTGGTGGTGCGTGTGCATCCAGGCATCCTCGATGCCCAGAACCTGCCGGCAGATGTTATCAAGGACGAGGCTATCTGGGACAAGCGCCTGCGCTCCAT
>JAYUAJ010000527.1:0-6700 GCA_043741375.1 Hyphomicrobiaceae bacterium
TGAAGACAGCAGGAAGTTCCGGGATCAGCTGAATGCCGCCATCGAAGCCAATTCCATATCGCCTCCTATCTATGAGGAGCTGACCGGCGAGGATTTCGACACGCAGGCCGAGCTCAATGTGTGGCTCACCAAGGTGAGGGACAAACTCTACGCGATCTCGTAGACGGTGAAACCTCCCACAATCCGATCCCCTCACCCGCCCCCCTGATTGACGAACACCGTCCAGTCACTTGCTCCGCCGGCGTCGATTTCCTTGAATTTCACCTGCTGGTAGCCGCGCTGCCAGCAGCGCGGTTGCTGGCGTTCGTCGAAGGGGGTCTGGATATTGAAGCGCCTCGTGACGTTCACGCAGAGCGGGGTGTCGCCGGTGATGGCGTCGGCACCATAAATGTCGAGGGCGAAGACGTAATAATAAGTCTGGTCGAGGGGCTGCTTGAGCGGGGTGACGCAGCCGTTGGCGGGGAGGTTCCACCAGCCCTCGGTCTCGAGATGGCAGGCCGAGGGGTAGAGCGGATCGGTGGGCTGGCAATGCTCGCCGGCGAAATAGCCAACCGCCACATTATAGAGATTGAGGGTCTGATTGCAGACGCGCAGTTCGGCATGGGCGGGAAGAGCGAGGACCAGCAGGCCCGCGAGTCCCGCACTGGAAATTAACAATCTCACCATCAATTCTTCCAACTGCGGGCGCAGTTTAGCCGTCCAACTCTAGACTTGATCTCTTACGCAGGAAGACCGATGATGTCCAACACCTGTTGCACATCTACGCTCGTTCCGGCGGGTGCCGTGCCGGACGTGGCGCGGAGAGTGTCCAGCCGTGTTGAATGCAGTCTCATGAGGCCAATCGGGGGCGTGGATGTCGTGGTTTAGCAAGGTCGTGTGGTCGGAAGGCCTGTTTCTCCGGCCGCATCACTTTCAGCAGAACGACCGCTACCTCGAACGCCAGGTCGAGGGCCGCGTCGGCCATGTGACGCCTTATCCCTGGGGCTTCACCGTCCTCGAAATCGACCGCGATCTGGCCCAGCAGAGCAAATTCGGATTAAGGCGGGCGGCAGGTGTGCTGCCCGATGGCACGCCTTTCGCAGTGCCCGACACCAGTCCGCTGCCGCTGCCCATTGCCGTGCCCGAGAACGCCGCCGGACAGACCCTGTGGCTGGTGATGCCGGAAGCCGCCGCCAATACGCGCGAGGTTGATTCCTCCGATGCCGACGGCGGCAGCCGCTTCACGACGCGCAGCGAGACGATCATCGATTCGACCTCGAATCTGCGCCAGGACCAGCAGATCGATATTGCCGTGCCGCGGCTGGCCTTCGAAATCCGCAAAGGTCCAAAGACCGGCTTCGTGTGCCTGGCGATTGCCCGCATTGTCGAAGTGGGCGACAAGGCCATCGTCTATGACGAGAAATTCGCGCCACCCGCCCTGGTCACGGCGGGCATTCCGGTGCTCACCGGCTGGCTCGACCGGGTGATCGGCTGGGTTGAGACCAAGCTGGTGGAACTGGCACGCTTTGCCTCGGACCCCAGTGCGGGCGGCGGATTGCAACAGACCGATTATTTCCTGCTGGTCGTCTTGAACCGCCGCATTCCGGTGCTGAAACACTTGCGGGCCTCGCGCTACGTGCACCCTGAGCGGCTTTATGTGGAATTGATTTCGCTGGCTGGCGAACTTGCGACATTCGCCAACCGCGACCGCAAGGCCAAGGACTACGCCGCCTATGACCACGACAATCTCGAGCTGACTTTCGCGCCGGTGCTGTCTGACATTCAGCGCTACTTGAATGTCGATGTCAGCCGGGCGATCCGGCTGGAGATCACCAGCAAGGGCGTCAACGCCTTCATCGCCGCGGTGCGCGACCGCAACCTGTTCCGCAATGCAACTTTCGTGCTGGAAGTCTCGGCGCAGCGGCCCCTGGGTGAAATCCAGGCGCATTTTCCGGCGCTGTTCAAAGTTGGCCCCAACACCCAGATGCAGAAGATCGTCTACGAGCATCTGCCGGGCATCGGCCTGGTTCACATGCCGACACCGCCCAACCAGATCCGGGCGATCTCGACGCATGTTTATTTCTACCTCGACCGCAATTCGCCCCTGTGGCCCGAATTCAGCGTCGCCAGCGGCATCGGCATGCAATTCTCCGGTGACTGGCCCGGCCTCGAACTGGTGCTGTGGGCGGTGAAGGAGGAGCGATGAGCAGTAACAAGCCTCCGCAAAATCCAATTGGCGGCGGCGAGCGTACGGTCATCGTGCGGCCCAATCCGGGAGGGCGAGCCCCCGCCCCCACGCCTCCTGCTGCGCCGCCGCCCAGTGCCGATATCTGGGGTTCGGGCGATCCCACGGCACAGGGCTATCCACCGCGCACCGGTGCGGTGCCGCCACCGGCCTACCAGCCGCCCGCCTATCAGCCACCACCGGCCTATCCACCGCAGCAGGGCTATGCGCCGGCCTTTACCGGTGGTGCCGCACCCCAGCCCATGGCGCCAGTGCCGCGGCCGATGGCAGGTGGTCCGCCGATGGACCTTGGCCTCGACCGCCACCCGGATGTCGCTGGTCCCAATCCCATCCTGACTGCGGCCAGGCCCTTGCTGCTGCTGCTGGCGAGCCTGCGCCTGACCGCCGACCACTCGCGCGCCGCGCCGATGATGGATGCGATTGCCGAATCGATCGCCGGTGTCGACCGCGACCTCAACCAGCAGGGCCTCTCACCCGAGCATGTGCGCGCCGCCAAATATGCACTGTGCGCCACCACCGACGACATCGTGCAGAATCTTCCGGGCAGCGACCGGCTGCTGTGGACGCAATACAGCATGCTGAGCCGCTTCTTCGGCATCACCACCAGCGGCGTCGGCTTCTTCGAGGAACTGAACCGGGCCAAGGCCCAGCCCACGCTCAACTATGATGTTCTCGAACTGATGCACGCCTGCCTGTCGCTGGGCTTCCAGGGCCAGTACCGCACCGGAGCGGGCGGCGACGTGGCGCTGCAGCAGATCCGCCGCGACCTTTACCAGACGCTCCGGACCTTCAAGCCGCGCGCCGCCGAAGATATCTCGCCGCATTGGCGCGGCCAGGACATCAAGCCCCAGCACATGCAGACCCGCCTGCCGGTGTGGGTGGCGGCCGCTGCCGCAGGAATCATTCTGCTTGGCGTCTTCATCGGCTTGCGCGTTCTGCTGGGAACCGCGTCCGATGCGCTGGCCGACCGCATGGCCGAGCTGCATCCGCTCAGCGAAGTGCGGCTTGCCCGCAACGCACCCAAGCCGCCACCGCCGCCCGAGCCCCAGGAGTCGCTGCAAATGCAGCGTGTGAGAGCCGGTCTCCTCCAAGAAATTTCGGCCAAGCAATTGGAAGTCTACGAGGCCAAGGGCATGGTGGTGGTAAAGCTGCTGAGCGATGCCCTGTTCGAGCCGGGCAGCGCCGACATCCACCAGGACTTCATTCCGGCACTCGAAAAAGTGGCGGCCATCCTCGACAAGGAGCCACGGGAAATTCCAATCATCGGCCACACTGACAATTCCAAACTCAAGTCGCGGTTGCGATTCAAGGACAACCAGGACCTTTCGGAGCAGCGCGCCAAGGCGGTTGCCGTCATCATGGCGCCGAAGCTTAGCGATCCCGACCGGCTCCGGACTTCGGGACGGGGCCCCGACCAGCCGATCAAGGACAACAAAACCAAGGAGGGCCGTGCCGCCAACCGCCGCGTCGAGATTTTCCTGCCGCGGACGGGGCCGTGATCAAGACAATGCCTGAATTGCGGAACAGCCCGTCATGAAGAAATGGCTGATCTTCATAGCCTCCTGCATCGGCGTGATTGCGCTGTGCGCGCTAATCTGGTTCGTCTTCCCGATCATTTCTTTCGGCGATGCGCAGCCATTTGCCAGCGTCTGGCTCAGGCTGTCGCTGGTGATGCTGACGATTACGGTGTTCTCGGGCGTTTACGCCTGGCGCTATTACCGCAAACGCAAGGCGAGCGCGGCGCTGGCCAAGGCCATCGCCAGCCCGGCCTCCACCGAGCCCGATTCCGATGCCAAGCAACTGGCCGAGAAAATGGCCGACGCGGTGCAGACGCTGAAAGGCGCCAACAAGGCCAAGGGCGATTTTCTCTATGAGTTGCCGTGGTACATCATCATCGGCCCGCCGGGTGCGGGCAAGACCACGGCGCTGATCAATTCGGGCCTGAAGTTTCCGCTGGCTTCAACCAAGGAGAAGCGGCCCATCGCCGGGGTTGGCGGCACGCGCTATTGCGATTGGTGGTTCACCGAGGAAGCGGTGCTGATCGACACCGCCGGGCGCTATACGACGCAGGATTCGGACGCGGCCTCCGACCGCAAGAGCTGGCTCTCCTTCCTCGATCTCCTGAAGAAAAACCGGCCCCTGCAGCCGATCAACGGGGTGATGGTGGCGATCAGCCTCGCCGACATCATGAGCTTGCCGGAACCAGAGATCAGCGGCCACTGCGCGGCAATCCGCAGCCGTCTTACTGAATTGCATGAGCAGCTGAAAATCGATTTTCCGGTCTATGTGATGTTCACCAAGGCCGACATGGTGGCGGGTTTCAGCGAATATTTCGCAACCCTTGGCGAGCAGCGCCGCCGCATGGTGTGGGGCGCCACCTTCAAGGTGAAGAACAAGTCCGAGAACAAGGTCACGGAAGTTGGCCCGGAATTCGATCTGCTGATCGACCGGCTGTCGCAGGAGCTTGCCGACCGGCTGCAGGAAGAAGGCGATCCGGTCAACCGGGCGCGCATCTTTGGCTTCCCGTCGCAGATGGCGGCTTTGGGTCCGGCGATCACCGGCTTCCTCAACCAGATTTTCGAGCCGACGCGCTACCATTCCAACGCGACGCTGCGCGGCTTTTACTTCACCTCCGAGCTTCTCGCTCGCTGCGTCACTGCACGCATAAGCTCGCCGTCAAACCACCTGCGGCCGGACCGGCTGATAGGTTTTCAGGAACTCAATGGCGGTCGACTTGTCTTTGAAATTGCCGTGAATTGAGTCGCCATTGTTGTAACGCACTTCGATTTCGTAGCGGTCAATAGGTTTTTTCCGCCCGTCGTCATTGTATCTGCACTTTCTGAGAAAACACCGGTAACTGGTATTCCCTAAAAAAAGGCTCTCCCGTCAAGCTGCGGTTGCAAGACACGCGGCAAGATGGGAGAGCCAAGGATGGCAAAATCGGAATGTCGTTGGGAATCGCCCGAACAGTGGTCCCAGTGGAGCGCGTGGCTGGCGGCCGGGTTGCATGCCCGCAATCGTTGGCGGCTGCCGGTGTTGTTGATGGGGATGTTGTTTGCCGGCGGACGTCGCACGGTGACGACGTGGTTGCGGGCCGCGGGCGTGAGCGACGATTACCAAGACTATTATTACTTCCTGGCCGGCGTCGGACGCAAGAGCGAATTGATTGCGACGCAACTCTTGGGGCTGGTGCTGTGCGTGGTGCCGTTGCCCGAGCGGCTGCTGTTGGTGATCGACGATTCGCCCACCAAGCGCTACGGTCCGAAGGTCGAGGGCGCCGACGTTCATCACAACCCCACGCCAGGTCCGGCCGATCAACCGTTTCTGTACGGACACGTGTGGGTCACGATTTCGTTGGCCCTGCGACATCCGCTGTGGGGTTCCTTGGCGTTGCCACTGCGGGCGCTGCTGTACGTTCGTCAGCGTACCATCGCCACGATTCCCAGGTCGCGGCGTTGGGGACGATTCGCGACCAAGCTGCAACTGGCGGCACGGTTGCTGGAGTGGATCGTTCCGATCTTGAAAAACGCCGGGAAAACCGTGTGGGTCGTCGTCGACGGCGGTTACACCAAACGCCCGTTCTTGCGGCGTGCCCTGAAGACGGGCGTCACGATCGTCGGCCGGCTGCGCAAAGACGCGGCGCTGCGCGACGTGCCGCCGCAGCTCATGCGCGGCGCACGTCGTGGGCGGGGTCGGCCGCGGAAGTACGGCCCGAACAAGCTGCGCCTCGCCAAGCGTGCCGGACAAACACGCGGCTGGCAAACCATCGAGTGCACGGTCTATGGAAAGCAGAGCGTCAAACGCTACAAAACCTTTCTGGCGACCTACCCGCCGGTCGGCGGCGTGATTCGCGTGGTGCTCGTCCAGGAAGATCATGCTTGGTATGCCTTCTACTGCACCGCTCCCAACGCCAGCGTGCAGGAGATTCTCGAAGCGTTCGCCGACCGGGCCACGATCGAACAAGACTTTCACGACGTGAAGGAAGTCTGGGGCTCGGGCCAACAGCAAGTGCGCAACATCTGGACCAACGTGGCTGTGTACAATCTGAATCTTTGGATGCACACGCTGGTGGAACTTTGGGCGTGGCATCGGCCCAGCGAGGCGCTCGTCGACCGACGCGACTCACCGTGGGACGACGCCCAGCGCCGCCCGTCCCACGCCAATCGTCGCAAAGCCCTGCGGACACTCATCCTCCGAGATGAATTAACAGCGATCACCACAACTTGGTCGCTCCCCCCAAAAATCCTGCAACTGGCCCAAAGCCTCGTAGCCTTGGCCGCTTAACTTAGTTCAGTTCTCCGAAAGTGCAGATTGGTACAGCCGCCCAATCCATTCGGCGACTAGGGCCGGTTTCTCGGCGCCATCCAGGTCGATGGTCACGAGCCAGGTGATCTGCACGCCGCCCGGAAAATCGTCGACCGCCTGCACGGCGCTGCGGGCGCGGATGCGGGAGTTCACGCGCACCGGGTTGGGAAA
>JAYUAJ010000528.1:0-2837 GCA_043741375.1 Hyphomicrobiaceae bacterium
TAAATGGGTTGACGGGTCGCTCCGACGTTGGTGACCAGCACGCAATCGGTTCTGGCAACTCTGACTTGTGAGGCAGATATGACGTACTATGATCTTGGCGCCCACACGCGCAAAATCAACACCACGTCCCCGGAGGCGCAGGTCTGGTTCGATCGCGGGTTGAACTGGATTTACGGCTTCAACCACGGCGAGGCGATCGCGTGCTTTCAGGAAGCTCTGAAGTCCGACCCGAAATGCGCCATGGCCTATTGGGGCATCGCGTATGCGGCGGGTCCCAACTACAATATGCCTTGGCGGCTTCAGGACCCGATGGGAAAGGCCCATGCGCTGGCCGCGGCCTACGACGCGACGCAGGCCGCGCTTTCAGACCTGAGCGCCCTAACGCCGGTCGAGGCGGCACTGATCACAGCTCTCCCGGCTCGCTATCCGCAACGTGACCCGGTCGAAGACCAGTCCGGCTGGGATAAGGCGTTCACGGCGGCGATGCGCCCCGTTTTCAAGGCGCATCCGGATGACTTGGAGGTGCGGGCCGTCTTCGCCGAAGCGATCCTGAACGAAACCCCATGGCAGATGTGGAATCTGGCGAGCGGCAAGCCTGCCGCCGGGGCTGGAACTGTGGAGGCCATGGACGTTCTGGAAAGCGCCATGCGCAATCTTCCGAATTCCTGGAATCACCCGGGCTTGCTCCATCTTTACGTCCACTTGATGGAGATGTCGCCGTTTCCGGAACGCGCGCTGCGGGCCGCAGACAGGCTGCGCGAACTCGTGCCCGACGCCGGTCACCTCAGCCACATGGGCACGCACATCTACGTGCTTTGTGGAAATTACCATGATGCGATGATCTACAATCAAAAGGCCATTATCGCTGATCGGAAATTCCTGAAACGGGCGGGAGCGATGAACGCCTATTCGCTCTATCGCGCGCATGATCTCCACTTTGCCATCTATGGCGCCATGTTCCTCGGTCAATATGCGCCAGCTGCGCAGGCGGCGGACGAACTGATCGCCTCCATGCCCGAGCAGTTGCTGCGAATGCCGTCGCCACCCATGGCCGACATTGTCGAAGGCTACCTGCCGATGAAGCAGCACGTGCTGGTGCGTTTCGGCAAATGGCATGAGATCATTGCGCAGGACTTGCCGCAGGATCGCACTCTCTATTGCTCGACAACGGCGATGATGCTCTACGCGAAGGCTGTCGCGCACTCGGCCTTGGGGCAAATCTCTGAAGCCGAGAAGGCGCGTGACGAATTTCTGGCGGCAAAGGTGGCGGTTCCGAAGTCGCGGCGACTGCACAACAATCCGGTCGCTGATCTTCTGGGCATTGCCGAGGAAATGCTCAACGGCGAGTTGGAATACCGGCGCGGCAACTACGATGCCGGCTTCACTCACCTTCGCAAATCGGTGCATCTGTCGGACAACCTCCCCTACGACGAGCCATGGGGCTGGATGCAACCGCCCCGCCATGCCTTGGGCGCTCTGCTACTGGAACAAGGCCGCACGGAAGAAGCCGAGAGCGTCTATCGCTCCGATCTGGGTCTTGACGGCAAGATCAGCCGCGCCTGCCAGCATCCCGACAATGTCTGGAGCCTCCACGGCCTGCACGAATGTCTGACGCGTCGAGGCGAAAAGGTGGAGGCGCCGTTGATCAAGCAGCGGCTCGATCTCGCCACGGCGCGATCCGACGTGCTGGTCCGGGCGTCATGCTTCTGTCGCCGCGCATTGGCCGCGTGATGTCCCTGGTTTGAACCATGTCCTGAGACTTTTTGGGTGGCCTGCGTCGGCCAGCAAGCATTGAGGTGCACCGTGATTGCGGACCAACTCGAACTTTCGGGAGGCTTGGCCGAAACTGACAGAACGGCCGCCCTTGGCGTGGCGGACTGGTTATGTCTTGCCGCCGCGCCGACCTTCGCAATCATGGCGCTGTTGACTGGGTTATCAAGCGGCGATCCAGATTTGATCTGCACGGCCACACACAGTTCGTATTCACTGGGCGGAATGGCGGCAATGTACGCCATGATGACCGCCTTCCATCTGGCGCCGTGGCTGAAGCTGGCCGCTGGCCGACGCAACGCAGCGCGGGCGTCCTGAACCGGCGTTCGTAAGGCTGGACGACGTGGCCGCTGGTTCTCGACCTTACGGCCGTCCGCTCTTCAGCCAACAAGCTGCCAAACAGCAGGCCCCAAGTCGCTTGCGCGGTCACGGTCGTTCGCAGGACTACGATGTCCGGTACAAAAATTAGCTGCCGGTGCCGAGCCGGCCCAACGGGCCAGCCCTTTGGCTGCCACTAAGGCAAGCATCAACCTTGAGTTACTCGCAATCAGCCCGTGAACCCGGCGTGCGTGTTTCTTCGAAGCGCCACAGCGGCACAGATAGGCTTCACTCACCTTGTTGAAGGTACTCCCAGTGCCGCGCACCAGCTCTAGGTTGCCCGCAACGCGCAGCGGACCATTGGGAATAGGCACCACGTTCAAGGGCCCGTTGCGAACGCTCAGTGCAGTGAACTCGACGCTAGCCGGCTCGCCGGTCGCCGCGTCGACCTTGAGCGAACGACCGTTGCCGAGCACGATCTCGACGACACTCGGTCGCCGTCGTGGCGGCGCCGGACAACGGGCATCTGGAATTGACGATGGGTCTTCGGCCGTCTTGGAAGACAGGCGCGCTGGTTTGGCCGGCGGCTCGATCCGGACTGGAACGAACGATGTGCCCTGGGTTGGCCGCCGCGGCGGATCGGCAAGCGCGATGCCCGGCAGCTGGCCCGCGCGTGCGAGCCTGAGCCAGAGATAGACCAGCGAGCGGCACACGCCATTGCCGTCGGCAACTGCCGCCACCGTTGCACC
>JAYUAJ010000529.1:0-6688 GCA_043741375.1 Hyphomicrobiaceae bacterium
GTTTCTACTCTTTTGGCCAGGATCACCTGGTTTGGCAGGGCCACTGGTTCCGGGCCTTCAACCTGAACTTTCCCAACACGCTCGACCAGGCGCTTGGCCGCACCGGTTCCGGTCTGCTGATCCATGGCGCCTGTTCCTCGATCGGTTGCTACGCCATGACCGACGCCATCATCGACGAAATGTTCGATCTGATTGTTGCCGGTCTCGCCAACGGCCAAGGGCGCGTTCAGGTGCATGCCTTCCCGTTCCACATGACGACGGCCAATCTGAACCGCCACGCCAACAGCCCCTGGATTGGATTTTGGCGCGATCTAAAACCGGCGTCCGATCTGTTTGTCTCCACACAGATACCGCCCCGCATCGGTGTGTGCGACGGCCGATATGTTGTGAAGCCCGGCGTCCAGGGAGCGGCCACCAGCGAACGAGTGGTCGATTGGTGCGGCGCACAGAGTCCGGATGGCAGTGCGGATCGGCTGGAGGCAAGGTCAGTCGCGCGGCGGTCAGGAGCCACCCCGCCGGCCGTCGTGCCCTCAGTCAAGCAGCCGTCCGAGCGGATCAAACTCTATGCAAAACTGTCCAGTGAGGGGCAGATCCCAAAGCCCAAACCGATACCCGGCAAGCCTTCGAGCTACGGGCCCAGCCCCGATCTTGGAACCAAGGACGCCGCCGCTGTCATTCCCGACGCCCTGGTGGCCCTGCCTGAAACCGAGCGTGCCGCGCTGCTGGGCGTCCGCAAGCCGGGGACTGTCAGCACAGCAGGAGCCAGCGACAGCGGGTCGAACGGCGCGGCGGCCAACCCTTACAGCTGCAACGCTGCCCTGCCCGCCTGCCGGCACTTCATGGCCACGAATTCTGCGCCGAGCCCGCGGCGCGGGAAGACCAAGGTGGCCAAACGATAAGCCCCACGGCTGACGGTCATTGAGCGCTCCTATGGGTCGATATTGGCAGTCAATTTGACCGTAGGCGTCCGCTGCGGCACGCTTTCCCTGACTCGCGCCAGCAATTCGAGACCAATGACTTCCATGCAAGATCACTCGACAGCGCGGATATCATCTGCGTCTCCCGCAGAGGTTGCGCAGAGCGCCTCGGCCCGGGAAATTTGCTCCCGCCACGGCAATGCAACTGGCGCCCTCATCGAGATTTTTCACGATGTACAGGCGCAGCTCGGTTTCGTTCCAGACAGTGTGCTTCCCGTCATCGCCGAGGCCCTGAACCTGTCCCGCGCGGAAGTGTACGGCGTGCGCACGTTCTATCACGACTTTCGTACTGGGCCTGCGGGCAAGCATGTCCTGAAGCTGTGTCGCGCGGAAGCCTGCCAGGCCATGGGTGCGGACCGACTTGCCGCATCGATCGCGAAGTCGCTTGGCATCGAGATTGGCGCTACGACGAGCAATGGCGCGGTCACGGTCGAAGCGGTTTATTGCCTCGGCAATTGCGCGCTCGCCCCCGCTGCGATGCTCGATGGCAAGCTGTTGGGGCGGGTTTCGGAAGCATCATTGGCGCCGGTATTGGCTGCCGGGTCGGGCGGGAGCGCACAATGATGGGCATCGTCGACATCTACGTGCCGCGCGATGCAGCCGCGCTATCCGTCGGCGCCGATGAGGTTGCCGCAGCCCTGGCCACCGAGGCCGCCAGACGAGGCGCAATCGTCCGTATCGTTCGCAATGGCAGCCGAGGCATGCTCTGGCTGGAGCCGATGATCGAAGTGGCCACCGCTAAGGGGCGCGTGGCCTATGGCCCAGTACAGGCCAGCGACGTCGGCCCGCTGTTCGACGCCTGGCTCGCCGGCAAGGCGCACAAGCTGCTGCTGGGGCCGACCGAAGAGATCGCCTATCTTAAGAACCAGGAACGGCTGACGTTCGCGCGCGTCGGGCTGATCGATCCGCTGTCGCTGGAGGATTACGAGGCCAACGGAGGGTTTTCCGCTTTGCGCAAGGCGGCCTCCATGTCCGCGCCCGCCATTGTGGCAGAAGTCCTCGAAGCGGGTCTGCGCGGACGAGGCGGCGCCGGCTTTCCGGCCGCCATCAAGTGGAAAACTGTCGCCGAGACGCCGGCGACGCAGAAATACATCTGCTGCAACGCCGACGAAGGCGATAGCGGCACCTTCGCCGACCGTATGCTGATGGAAGGCGATCCCGGCTCCTTGATCGAGGGCATGGCCATCGCCGCCCTGGCGACCGGCGCGACCGAGGGCTACATCTATATCCGCTCAGAATATCCGCATGCCATCGCATGCATGCGGGCGGCGATAGAGCTTTGGGAGAAGGCCGGTCTGCTTGGCGACAACGTCGCGGGCTCAGGCAAGGCCTTCCGCCTGTTCGTGCGGCGTGGCGCGGGCGCCTATATCTGCGGCGAAGAAAGCTCGATGCTGGAAAGCCTCGAAGGCAAGCGCGGCGTGGTGCGCGCCAAGCCGCCGATCCCGGCCATCTCGGGCCTCAACGGCAAGCCGACGGTCGTCAACAACGTGCTCACCCTGGCGTCGGTGCCGGCGATCATCGCCAAGGGCGCCGCGCACTACAAGAACTTCGGCATGGGCAAGTCGCGCGGCACACAGGCCTTCCAACTTGCCGGTAATATCAGGCAAGGCGGGTTGGTTGAAAAAGCCTTCGGCGTGACCCTGCGCGAACTGGTGGAGACCTTCGGTCAAGGCACAGCGACCGGCCGTCCCATCCGCGCAATCCAAGTCGGCGGGCCGCTGGGGTCGTACGTGCCGAATTCGCAGCTCGACTTGCCGATGGATTACGAAGCCTTCGCCGCCGCCGGCGCCATGGTCGGCCACGGCGGCATTGTCGTGTTTGACGACAGCGTGGACATGGCCAAACAGGCCCGCTTCGCCTTCGAATTCTGCGCCATCGAGAGCTGCGGCAAGTGCACGCCCTGCCGCATCGGCGCCGTGCGCGGCAAGGAAACCGTCGACAAGATCATCGCCGGCAAGGACGTGGCAGCCAACCTCGCCCTGGTCGCAGACCTCTGCGAGACCATGACCGACGGCTCGCTCTGCGCCATGGGCGGGTTGACGCCCATGCCCGTGCAGAGCGCGATCAAGCACTGGCCGGAGGATTTTTCGCGAGCGGCGAATGCCTTGGCGGCGGAGTAATCGTCAAGGCCGCAGCCAGTTCTCGATTTTGAGGCCTGGCACACGCGAAAACTCGCGGACGTTGTCTGTAACCAGAACCATATCCTCAGCGAGCGTATGAGCGGCGATCAGCATGTCGTTGGCGCCGATCGGAGTTCCGGCTCGCTCCAGCGCAACGCGCAGCATGCCGTAGGTTTTGTCGGCGGGCCCATCCAAGGGCAAGACGGAAATCAATTTCAAGAACCCATCGATTTGAGACGAAAGAGCCGAGCTCCCTTTCTTTTCTGCTCCGAACCGAAGTTCTGCGGCTACGACAATACTGACGGCAATGTTGGCTTCGCCGATCCTGGCGATCTTTTGAGCCAGACGTCCGTGTGGATCGCGGAGCAGGGCGGATACGATGTTCGAATCAAGTAAATATTTTCGACTCATAGATCGAATGGTTCTGGCGGCAAATCTTCGATTGGGTCGAAGGTTTCTTCGAGCGGTTCGAGTTCGGCGAGGAACTCAAGCAGCGACTTTCGTTTCACCGGCTCAATGATGAGGCGCCCGCCGTCCTCACGCATGGTGGCCGTGTCCCCCGGCAGTTCGAACTCGCGCGGAATTCGAACGGCCTGGTTGCGGCCGTTCCTGAAAAGTTTGACTTCACGTACCATGCTCATGGCATAGGCCTTAGCATAGGCCGAAATGAAAGGCGAGTGTTTTGCGATTGCTGCCGTCAATAGTGCAATAGTGGCCGCCAATTTGACGTTGAGCAGCCAGTGCCGCACTGTCCTGTAATCGGCGCAACGCGCCGTTCATCCAGATCCGGACTCGCACAATGTCGCTCCTCAAAGAACTCGACTACGGCACGCCGATCAAAATCACCGAGAACATGGTGACGCTGGAGATCGATGGACGCGCCGTGTCAGTGCCCGAAGGCACGTCGATTATGCGCGCGGCTACGATGGCCGCAATCAAGGTGCCCAAGCTGTGCGCAACCGACAGCGTGAACGCTTTCGGGTCCTGCCGTCTGTGCCTGGTTGAGATCGAGGGCCGCAAGGGCACGCCGGCTTCGTGCACCACGCCGGTCGCGCCCGGCATAAAGGTTCATACGCAGACGGAGCGTTTGCAGCGCATCCGCAAAGGCGTGATGGAGCTCTACATCTCCGACCATCCGCTCGATTGCCTAACTTGCGGCGCCAATGGCGACTGCGAGCTGCAGGACATGGCCGGCGTGACGGGCCTGCGCGAAGTGCGTTACGGCATGGACGGCGAGGGGCATTTTGCCAACGGCAATCCGCTTTCGCTGGCGCCGGAAAAAGATCTGTCAAACCCCTATTTCCAGTTTGAGCCGTCCAAGTGCATCGTCTGCTCGCGCTGTGTGCGCGCTTGCGAGGAAGTGCAGGGCACCTTCGCGCTCACCATCGATGGTCGCGGCTTTGCGAGCCACGTCTCGGCTGGCATGGACGAGGGTTTTCTGGCTTCCGAATGCGTCTCGTGCGGCGCCTGCATACAGGCTTGTCCGACGGCGACGCTGATCGAAAAATCCGTCGTGCAGTATGGCACGCCGACCGAAACCGTGCTCACCACCTGCGCCTATTGCGGCGTCGGCTGTGGATTCAAGGCCGAGGTCAATGGCGATCAGGTCATCCGCATGGTGCCGCATAAGGATGGTGGGGCCAACGAGGGGCATTCCTGCGTCAAAGGCCGGTTCGCCTGGGGCTACGCTACGCACAAGGATCGTCAGACCTCGCCGATGATCCGTGAGAAAATCTCCGACCCGTGGCGCAAGGTCGGCTGGGACGAGGCCATCACGTTCGCAGCCGATCGCTTCAAGGCCATCCAGGCGACGTACGGCAAAGACTCCATTGGCGGCATCACGTCGTCGCGCTGCACCAACGAGGAAGTCTACGTCGTCCAGAAGATGATTCGCGCGGCCTTCGGCAACAACAATACCGATACCTGCGCGCGGGTTTGCCACTCGCCAACGGGCTATGGACTCAGCAAGACGTTCGGCACCTCGGCCGGCACGCAGAATTTCAAGTCGGTCGAGAAGTGCGATGTCATGATCGTCATCGGCGCCAATCCGACTGATGGTCACCCGGTGTTCGCCTCGCGCATGAAGAAGCGGCTGCGCCAGGGCGCCAAGCTGATCGTCGCCGATCCGCGCCGCATTGATATGGTGCGGACGCCGCATATCCAGGCCTCGCATCATCTGCAGCTGCGTCCCGGCACCAACGTCGCCCTGATGAACTCGCTGGCGCACATCATCATCGTCGAGGGACTGGCCAAGGACGACTACATCGCCGACCGCTGCGACCCGATCGAGTTTGCGCGCTGGAAGGCGTTCATCGCCGAGCCCAAGAATTCGCCCGAGGCGATGGAAGCGTACACGGGCGTCCCCGCCGCTGATGTGCGCGCCGCCGCCCGGCTCTATGCCAAAGGCCCCAACTCGGCCATCTACTACGGCCTCGGCGTCACCGAGCACAGCCAGGGTTCCACCATGGTGATGGCCATGGCGAACCTGGCCATGGTCAGCGGCAACATTGGCCGTGAAGGCGTGGGCGTGAACCCGTTGCGTGGCCAGAACAACGTGCAGGGCGCCTGCGATATGGGCTCGTTCCCGCACGAGCTGCCGGGCTACCGCCACGTTGGCAATGCCGACGTCCGCGCCTTGTTCGAGAAGGACTGGGGCGTGCCGATCCAGTCAGAGCCGGGTCTGCGCATCCCCAACATGTTCGCTGCCGCCGTGGACGGAACGTTTCGCGGCCTGTTCGTTCAGGGTGAGGACATCGCCCAGTCCGATCCCAACACCAAGCATGTCGAAGCCGCGCTGGGCGCCATGGACTGCATTGTCGTGCAGGATCTGTTTCTGAACGAGACTGCGGCCTTCGCGCACGTCTTCTTTCCGGGCACGTCGTTCCTCGAAAAGGACGGCACTTTCACGAATGCCGAACGGCGCATCAACCGTGTACGTATGGTCATGAAGGAAAAGTGCGGCATGGCCGAGTGGGAGGCCGCCAGCCGGTTGGCGACCGCCATGGGCTATCCCATGCACTACAACTCCGCCGCCGAGATCATGGACGAGATCGCGCGGCTTACCCCGACTTTTGCGGGTGTCAGCTTCAAGAAGCTGGACGAGAAGGGCTCTTTACAATGGCCGGTGAACGACGCAGCGCCCGACGGCACGGCCACCATGCACATCGGAAAATTCGTGCGCGGAAAAGGCCGCTTCATGATCACGGACTATGTGCCCACGGAAGAGCGCTCGACGCGTATGTTCCCGCTCATCCTGACGACCGGCCGCATTCTCAGCCAATACAACGTCGGCGCGCAAACCCGGCGCACGGCCAACGTGACGTGGCATCCCGAGGACGTGCTGGAAATCCATCCGCATGACGCCGAAGAGCGCGGCGTCGCCGAGGGCGACCGCGTGAGTCTGGGTTCGCGGATCGGCGCAACCACGCTGACGGCGACCATCACTGACCGCGTGCCGGTGGGCGTTGTCTACACGACCTTCCACCACCCGGTCACCGGCGCCAACGTCATCACGACGGAGTTTTCCGATTGGGCGACGAATTGCCCGGAATACAAAGTGACGGCGGTGCAGGTGAACCGGAGCAACCAGCC
>JAYUAJ010000530.1:0-2834 GCA_043741375.1 Hyphomicrobiaceae bacterium
GCCTCGGCTTGCGCCTCGCGGGTCGGGATGGCGTCGGCTTTGCGGCCTTAACCGCGTTCGCAGTGCGCGTTCTCAGTGCGGCCATCGCCTACCTCACCCAGGTGGTGCTGGCGCGCTGGATGGGCAGTTCCGAATACGGCATTTTCGTTTGGGTCTGGGTCTGGGTGCTGATCCTTGGCGGACTTTCCTCGCTGGGACTGCAACTCTCTATCATCCGCTTTGTGCCGCAGTATCTGGCGTTGGGGCAGGCGGATCTTCTTGCCGGCGTGCTGCGCGCAGGCCGCGCTATTCCTGTCGCCGTGGCGAGTCTCGTCACCGCGCTGGCAATCGGCAGCATTTGGCTGGCGGGTGATGCTATCGCACCCGCCTACCGGGTGCCACTGGCGCTCGCGATGCTGTGCCTTCCCCTCTACGCCCTCACCGATGTTCATGACGGCATCGGACGCAGCCGGGCCTGGATCGGTTTGGGGCTATTGCCACCCTATGTCCTGCGCCCGCTGCTCATTCTGGGCGGCATGGTCGTTGCCTATTTTGCTGGCCTGCCGATGCTCGCCAGCACCGCCGCTGCGGCCGCACTGTTTGCAACGGTCGCCACCGGTCTGGTCCAATGGCTGCTGATCGAGCGGCGCATGTCGGCCGACGGCGGAGCGGCGCGTCCTGTTTACGCCATGCGCGAGTGGCTACTCACATCGCTACCTATTTGTTTCGTCTCGGCCTGCGAATTGGTGCTGCAAAACCTCGACGTTCTGGTGCTGACGCGTTACGCCGAGCCGGCCCATGTTGGCATTTACTTTGCCGCGCTGAAAAGCATCGGCCTGATTGCGTTTGTGAACTACGCCGTGGGCAGCGCTATCTCAGGCCGCCTGTCGGAATTGAACGCGCGGGGCGATGCCGCAGGCGTGCGCAGAGTGGTGCAGAACGGTGCGGTCTGGACGTTCCTGCCATCGCTGTTCGGGGCCGCCGCACTGCTCGCGGTCGGCAAGCCTTTGCTCAGCCTGTTCGGCGCCGAGTTCACTACCGGCTACACACTGATGTTCATTCTAGCGGCCGGTCTGGTCATCCGTTCGGCGGTGGGACCTGCCGAATCCGTTCTGCGCATGGTCGGCCACCAGAAGCTGTGCGCTGCCGTGTTGTTCATATCGGCGCTAGTCGATATCGCCTTGTCCTTGGCGCTGGTGCCGCCCTCCGGCGTTCTTGGAGCTGCGCTCGCCAATGCCGGTGCGATGACGGTTTCGGCGGTGCTGTTCTACGTGCTCGCCCGCCGCACACTTGGCTTCGATGTCTCGGCCTTCGCCGCGCTCATGCCGGACGGTCGAAGAGCACACATCTCCTGACCCAGACCGTTCAGCGCGCCGCCAGAACCGTGTGGCTTACCGTCAGCTTGGGTGGCTGACGCAGTGTTTGGGCGATGACGCAATAACGCTCGGCCATCTCCACCAGCTTGGCGATCTTGTCGGCGGGCGCATCGCTCTCAATCTCAAATCGCAAGGAGATCTCGGTCAGGCCGATGGGCGCGCCGCGATCGACGCCGAGCGTGCCGCGGGCATCCCAGAGGCCCTCAGCGATCACCGTGCCACCGCGAACCGGGAGGGCCATGGCCGTCGCAACGGCGGCGAGGGTAACGCCGGCACATCCGACGAGCGCTTCGAGCAGCATATCCGCCGAGCAGGCCTGCGTACCGTCGCCACCAGCCGCCGGATGCAGCCCCGCGACAGTCTCGCGTTGGTGGACCTTGACATGGCAGGCGACCCCGTCGATGCGCACCGTACCCTGGGCGCGTGCCGGGATGAGCGCTGTAGCGGGCGCCTCGCGGTACTTCTGCTTCAGGGGCGCCTGCAGCGCGCGCAACTCTTCCGCATTCATCTCATGCACTCCGGTGGATAGCGGCCAAACCCCGCCGTTCTTAACTTAGGACGAACTGCCCACAACTAGCGTCCAAAAAGTCTTGAACTCGGTCTTGGGGTCGGCAATCAGGGCAATGCCCATGTCCTTGGCCCCCGGCAGCAGCAGATTGCGGTTGTGGCCGGGGCTTTGCTCCCAGCCCTTGAACACTTCCTGCAGCGTCGCCTGGCCGGTGCCGACGTTTTCGGCGGCGATCTTAGCCGTGTATCCTGCGCGCTTGACGCGATCCCAGGGGCTGGATCCATCCGAGCCATAGTGCGAAATGCGGTCGGTCTTGGCCAGATCGCGCGAGTGCATCTTTGCCGCGACCGTCAGCTTTGGATCGAGCCGCAGGGGTTTGAGTCCGTTCGTGGCGCGGTAGTCGTTGATCAGTTTCAGAGCCAGATCGGCATCCAGCTGGGCGCCACTGTAGTCACGATCGGCCAGGGCTCCCTTGGGCGCCTTGGCAGAGCTGTCGAGGCCGACGGCGTCGCCTGCGGGAACGTACTTGGATGTCTTGTCGGTGAGTCCCAGCCCGGATCGTAGCGCGGGCCGTTCGCTCGTTGCATTCAGGCTGAGCTGGCCAGGATCGGGGATGCTGGTGGCGCAAGCGGCCAGCATAGAGCCGAGCCCCGCAGCGCAAGCAGCGCCGCTCACCACGCGGTAACGCAACATGAGAACACAACTCCAACAACGCAACACATCGGCCCTTCGGCGCGCTATCACAACCGTTTGTGGTTAAAGACCGGTTAAGGCGCGGTCTCGCCGAGACTCTAGCCTTGATGGTGTCGTCAGTTGGGCGTGGGGGTGGCGAAACGAGCGCAGCCACCATCTGTCCGGCGTTGCGTATGATTACTTATGGCGCTGTTCCGCCGTGATGTTGGAGCAAGGTGGTTCGCGTTGCAATTTGCGCGGAGGTGGCCGTGACGGAAAAAGAGTTCGCAAGACTGCTG
>JAYUAJ010000531.1:0-6665 GCA_043741375.1 Hyphomicrobiaceae bacterium
ACCCACTGCTCGCGCTCGATCCGGCCCTTGAAGTCGAGCGCGTTGCTGACCTTATCGATGTCGGCCGTGGTCCAGGCCGCGATCTGCTCGTAGGTCGTGATGCCCATGGCTTCCAGCTTCTTGTCGATTACAACGCCGATACCTTTGATGCGCTTGAGGTCATTGCGCGGGCCGCGGGATGACGTGTTGCTGGCGCGTGACCGGGGCTGCCAGCTCGGGTCGGAAGCTGCTGCGTCGCCAGAAACCGGCGGAGCCGCAGGCGATTGCACGGGAACGGGATCTGGCGGAACCGGCGCTGCGGGGGGCTTGGCCGCGATCGTTGCTCCCGTGATCGCGGCGGCAGCAGCAACTCCAGCGGCGGCCACGCCGGCCACGTTTGGCTGTGACTGAACGGGAGCTGGTGTCTGGGTCGCCACGGTCGCTTGCACTGGCGGCGGCGCAACGGGAGGCGCCGGCACCGGCGAGGGGACAGCTGGGGGCGTTGAAGTCTGCACCGGCGCAGGCGGACGGGTCTGACCACCCGTCGCGGCTGTCACAGGTGGCACCGTCGAAACCGCAGCAGCTGGAGGTAACGTCGTGACCGGTGGCGGCGGCACTGGCCGCGCAATCGGCTCAGCGGCTTGGCGCAGCGGCTCTTGACTCATCTGGGTAGCGCGCGCCCGGTCCGAAAGCCCGCGCGGCGGTTTCCCGGCCATAAGCTCGCGCGCCTGTTCCTGCCACTCTTCGCGTCGCACGCGGCCGCGCAAATTGAGGCGCGATTCCAGCTGGTCAACGTCATCCGGACGCAAGTTCGCGAGCTGGGCAAAGCTCACCAGGCCAAGGCCGTTCAGTTCGGTCGCCAGCTTCTCGCCGATGCCCGAGATCAAGCTGATATCGTCGGGCCTGACCGGCGCTGGTCTGGGCGCGGGCGGCGGCACCGGAACAACAGGGGCGGCTTGCACCGGCTGCGGAGCTGGCGCGGCCGGCGCCGGCTTTGCCGCTTGTACCGGAGCGGGCGCCGGGGGCGGCGGGGCGGCCGGCGCGGGTTCGGGCGCTTGGCTGGAGCGCGCGCGATCTAACAGGCCACGCGGTTGCCTGCCGGCCATCAACTCGCGCGACTGCTCCTGCCACTCCTCACGGCGGATGCGGCCCTTCAGGCCCAAGCGCGACTCCAGGTATTCGATATCGTCCGGCCCCATCGCGGCCAGCTGCCAGTAGTGATAGACGCCGTAACGATTGAGTTCGCCGCCGACCTTCTCGCCGACGCCCGATATCAGGCTGATGTCGTCGGGTTTGCCCTCGGGTGCCGCCAGGCGCACGAAGCGCCGCAGATTGCCCTGCCCAGGTGCCGGGCGCATCGAAATCGCCGAGGTGCCGGGCGCGGGCGTTGCCGGCGCCGCCGCCGGGCGAGGTGCTGCTGGCGGCGCAACGGCGGGCTGTGGATTGGCAGAGGAAGACTGTCTGGCGGCGGCCGTGGTTGAGGCTGCAAGCGCAGCTGCTGCAGCGGCTGCCGCTCCAACCACGATTGGGGCGGGCGACGGTGGGCGAGCAACAGCCGGTGGACTATCGGCCACGGCCCGCGTCGCGGCCTGCGATGCCGTCGCGGCCTGACGCGCCACGTCGTTCGGTGCGGTCGGCGTCCAGGTCTCGCCGCGGCCATCAGCCACTTCGCGGCGATCCATGCGGCGCGAGAAGGCCGTCTCGTCGCCGCGTGCCAGGATCTGGGCCTGCTCAACCCAGTTTTCGTGCTGGATGCGGCCGTCCTGGCCGATCATGCGGTTAACGCGCGCGACGTCGGCCGGCGTCCAAGCGGCAATTTCCGAATAGCGGCGCACACCGGACTCGTTCAGTTTCAATTCAAGCTCCGGACCGATACCCTTGATGCGTTTGAGATCGTCGATCTGAATTCCGGGCCGGCTTGCCTGCGCCGCAGCGAGCGCCGTGGCGGTGGCAATCGCCTCGGGCGGCACGCGCGTTGGCGTGGCAGGAACCAACGGTGTTTGCGGCCGCGTGGCTGCGACTTGGGCGGCGGGTTGTGGCGCAACCTGAGGCGTGGTGGGCCGTGGCGGGACGTTGGACGGCAGTTCAGGCGTCCGGGCCACCTTCGGGATGACCGGTGCCGGCGGCGCTATCGGGGGACCCTCGGCCGTCGCGAAGTCGGCATCGCGGGCGCGCAGGGCGCCCTTGAGGAGGCAGCCGCACCAGCAGCCGATGAAAAACGCTGCCAGGAACATCGCTCCCGATTGCAGCAGGAAATAAGTCATGCCGACGCTCCACCCCAGTACCTGTCCGTTGGCTGCAAGCCGCAGGAATGCGGCTGACGACAACGCGTCAGCGATTCAACAGACCTTAAATCTCGTCCCGCGGCGTACGACCGGGGCAGGCCCAGTACCCAATGATGCCGCCCCAGATCAGCGACAGCACAAGGTATGGCCATAGTTTCAAGAACAGATAGTCCATCTCGTCGTCCTCCACGCAGCTGGACATCCCGGTCCTACCCGCACTTAGCCGTTGGCTTGCGAAACCGTGATGTCGATACGCCGGTTCTTGGCCTTGTTGTTCGCCGTGTCATTGGGCGCGACCGGTTGTTCCTGCCCCATGCCCACGGCCAGCAGCCGGTCGGCGCCAATGCCCTGCCTCTTCAGATAGTCGACCACCGATTGCGCCCGCCGTTCGGACAATCGCTTGTTGAAAGCGGGTGCGCCATCGCTGTCGGTGTGGCCAGAGACTTCAACGCGCGTTCTGGTGCAGCGCTTGGCCAGGACAACCACCGAATTCAGCGCCGCCGCAGCGCGCTGGTCGAGGTCGGCGCGAGCCGTGGCAAAGAAGGCCTTGCCGCGGATCACCGAATTGAGCACGGCTTGGCATTCGGGCGCTGTCAGCGGGCTCGATTGCTTCAGCAACTTCTTGACGTCGTATTTGCTCTCATCCTGCTTCTGAGCCAGCAGCTTTGGATCGGGCGCCGGCGGAGCCACGTAGACCAGCTGATCAGAACCCTGATAGCCCTTGGGCAGCACCGCCGTGACCTTTTGGCGTGCGGCGGCTAGGATCTTCTCATCCTCGGTGGTACCCGACAGGATCAGGGACCGGTCGCGCAGGATGAGCTGTCCGGAATCCAGCTTCGACAGCGGTGCCAGGCCCTGGGTCAGCGCCTGCAGCCAGCCCTCGGGCGCGCCGGCACGGATTGATGTGCGGTCGTCGAAATCGCGATCAGGAAACAGCGGTTTCAGCTGGGCCAGGAGTTTTGCGCGCGAAGCCTGATCGGGGACATCGCCTTCAACCGCCACCTTGAGGCCGTCATACTGCAGTGTGGTCAGGTAAGGCTTGGGCGCCGGCGGCGCTTGGTAATCCACCTGGGATTGCGATACAAAGCCCGCTGGCAGGGCGCGGCGCAGTGACTCGGCGACGTAGTCGGGCATGGCCTTGTCCCGGGTCACACCCGACACGGTCAGCGCGCGGTCCTTGAGGGTTGCGTGTCCTCCGCCCAGGTCGGCGACGGCCTTCAGGCCAGCGTCGATGCTGTGCAGCCAGTCATCGTTCGAGGCCGGCAAGCCGCCGCCCATCACCAGGTTGTCGATCACAGTAATGCCGGGAAGCCGGCTGGCCACGAGGCTCAGCACTGTGTCCCGCGCCTCCCGGTCGGGCACGCTACCGGTCAGAACAATACGGCCATTCTCGACTACAGCGTCCAGCAGATAGGGCGCCGGCTGCAAAGGGGCGGGCTTGGCGGTCTCGGCCACCTTGGGTTTCTCGACCGGTTTGGGAGCCAAGGCCACCTTTGGCTTATCGATCGGCTTGGGCGTCTCGACGACCTTTGGCTTCTCGACTGGCTTGGGCGCTTCGACTACCTTGGGTGGTTCCGGTTTTGGGGCCGGCAGCTCGACCACCTTGGGTGGATCGAACGTTACATCAGCCGAGTTTTCATAGGCCGGCGGCACGGTCGCGTCGAAGTCAACCTTGGACGCATCCGCGGTCGCCTTGTCGGCGACATGACCGCTCAGATCAATGGTGCTGTCCACCAAACGGGTCTTGCCGCGGTCGAGCCGGGCGAGGTTCTGCAGTCCCGCCATCGCTGCAGCCGCAAATCCAGCCGGCACGCCGGCCGCAATCGCCGTCCGATCCGTGATGCGCACGCCCTTGAAGCGCCCGGCCGCGAACGCCGCCAGATCGCGTTTGGTATTGTCGTCCGGCACAAAGCCTTCCATCAGCAGGTCCTTGCCGGAGTATTCGGCGGACCACAGGTAGGGTTTTGCGATCGGCACGCGCGCCTTGCGAAACGTAATGTTCTGGGTCGCGACGACGCCCGCAGGTGCCCCAGAGCGGAAAGCCTCGGTCACGCGCTCGGCGGTTTCTTGCTCAACAGCGACACCGCGCAGATCGGACCGCACGCCGCTCAGCGTAGCCTTACCGCTCTCCAGTTGCGCGAGACTTCGCAAAGCTTGGTCCAGTGCTGAGCCGAATTGTTCCGGCTCGCCGCTGGCCAGCAGCATCTTGTCGGTGATGGTCGCGCCCGGGAACAATCCGTCGGCAGCGTCGAGGACGGTTTGCCTGGCCCTGGCGTCGGGCACGTACCCGTCAAGCAGCAGCGTACGGTTGGCCCAGGTTGCAGCCCAAGTGTAGGGGCTGATCACCGGCGGCTTGATCGCGGCCAGTGCGATTTCGAGGCCTGGGGGGCGCTTGTTGGTCAGCATATCCAGGATCCCGGCATAGGCTTGCGGAGTCGCCGCTTCGCCGGTGATGCTCAGGCTCAAGTCTTCCAGCTTGGCACTGCCCTTGGTCAGGCCTGCGCTGAGCTTGGCGGCGTACTCAATCGCCAACAGCCACTGGTCGCGCTGCGGCATGCCGCGCGCTAGCTTGATGTTCTGGCTCAGCGACAGCCCGCGCAGCGGCGCAACAGCGGCCTGCGCGACGGTCCTGCGGTTGTCGTCGCTGTCGGCAAAGCCAGTGACATCGATCGACTTACCTTTGCGCGTCAGCGACCAGACGTACGGCCGCAGCGCCTCGATCAGGCTCGTTCCATCCTCGGCAATCCGGATACCGTAGAGACCGCGGACCGTATCGACCGCCGCCGCCTGCTCGCGATCGTTGGTGGCCGTGCCAGATACGCGCGCGTCGCGGGCGTCGAAGTCCAGCTGCGCCCAGTCCAAACCGGCGGCCTGCAATGCGGCATTGGCGCGTTCTCGCAGGTCCTTCGTCATGTGCGGCAGTTCACCGAGCAGCGCGATGGCGGCGATGAGCGCGAGGACTGGCAAGCCCACAAGCCAGTACAACGGTCTGCATCTCATGCTAACTCGCTCCCCAATTGCGCACTGCTGTGCCTTTCATACCATGCTGCGCCGCCGTAACATGGCCGACGGTCTTGGCAAGCAAACAGGTCTGAGATTGGCAGCCCCGCGGTTCCGTGAACGATTCGGCCAACGCTGGACTGTGCCCTCTCACTGCCCCCTCGCGTCGGCCCAGCCATGATTTCCCAGCTGTGCGGCGTTCGCGCAAGTGTCCTTATAGCCAAGCCCATCATGGCTTTACAAGCGCCCGCGACACCACCAGCATGCCCAATCCCAGCGTCATCGGACGAACTCGTCGCGAACCAGGACTTTGCCGCTCTAATGCGGCGCAGCTGTGACCAATATGCCGCAATAAGATGCGGGGATCTCCCTTGCGGAGTCCACGTAGACACTATTGAGGTGTGGGGGTCGGTTGTCAGGGCAAGGCTGGTGACTCGACGCAGCCAAGTCACCAGCCGCCCTGCGTGCGACCGCACCAGAACCCGGAACCCCCCATGTGCTCCGGGCTATGTTTTCCAGCCGCGCCCGGCTCTTGATCGGGTTTGGCCTCAAAACGGTCGCGGAGATTACGTACCAGGGGGATGTGCGACCGCTCAACGTCTAAGAGCGGCTGAAGGCGAAGGGAGCTCTTCCGTGGGTCACTGGGGCGGTGTCGTCAGATCGGTTCGCTTGCGCGCTGGCTATAGCCAGCAACAGCTGTCCGAGATCCTGAATGTTTCGCAGCGCACGGTCTCACGGTGGGAGCGCGGCGACGACAATCCCTCGATCGCCCAACAAAAGCGCCTGCGCGACCTTGGCTGGGAGCCGCCCGGATCGCTGTTGCGCTCGCTGGTGAGCGCCGTACAGATGTGCCCGGTGCCGCGTGCGCTGTCTTGCACGCCGAAACTGCGATTGATCGCCGTTTCGCAATCAGCGCTAGCCAAACGTCCGTCGCTGGCCGACCTGATCGGAAGCGAGCTGATCGCCAAAGCCAGCGGCGTCCTGAAGAACATGCTGGACGACCGTCAACTGCAGCGCTCGATCGCGCGGCGCGAGATCGCCGGAGTCGTAGCGACGACCGGGAGCGTGCTCGACATCCCAGCTGCGCAAGCCATGCCGGCCTATCAGACCACCATCACCTACTTCTGGCACGAGGGCACGCTCTACAGCGACGCCATCTCCATGCCGACGTCACCGGACGCCGTGACGGGCTACAGCGCGGTGCCGATGGACGAGATGCCAGGGGCGAATCTGCCGTTCATGGACGTGCTGCCGCCTCTTGGCGGTGGTGCGGGCGGCGGGGCGTGGGCCGAGGGGGCGGTGCAGGGGAGGTAGGGGGGCGCGGCAATTCGTAGGGTGGGCTGAGCGCTCTTCAGCGAAGCGCACCATCCGCCCGTGGAACGGTGCGCTTCGCTGAAGAGC
>JAYUAJ010000532.1:0-6637 GCA_043741375.1 Hyphomicrobiaceae bacterium
GCAAATCTATCGTTCACCAGCGCGGGAATAGCTGACAGGGCGGCCGTCATGGTCTGCGGAGCCACGGTGATAAGGGTCTCAGCTAAGGCATCTATGCCATAATCAGCCGGACTGTAACCGTCCTGCGCTGTGGTGAAATCGATTGGACAAAACACTATGGGGCCGTTGCCCGGAACATCCTTGAATAGAGCGCGTTGAAAGGCGAGGCTGCGGACAAGGTCTTGGGGGATTGCGAGCTTCGACAGATCTTCGCTTTTTGTGCCGGAAAACGGGTAGGGCATGACGTGACTTGCGTCCTGCGCATAGCCCTCATGCAGGCTGGTCTGCGCAACGACAATTGGCCAAGCGGGGTGACGCTGGCGCACCGCGTTGACCACGGCGACTACCTCAGACTGGCGTGGGTCCATGGCCCGCATCGTCACCAGCAACAGATGGGCTTGTCGTTCGGCTAGACTCATGTCCTCGGCGGGGTCGTAGGACACCTCGCCGAGGCCGCGCGTATCTAGAAAGCGCAGGATCGGAACCTCAGACGGAAAATCGAAGACCCGCGCCGTGCGCGTGCAGGCCTTGAAGCCCGAACCTATCTCGGCCGCCGAGCTGTCGGTCATTACACGAATGATCGAGCTTTTACCGCTTTGCACTTTGCCGATCAGCCAAACTATGGGCGCCACATTTCGTGCGTCGCGCGATAGATCGAACGGTTCGTCTTCGTCGTCATCGAACGGACTGGCGCTGAGATCGGGGATGAGACTGCGGGCAAAGGCCATGATCCTGTTCATCCCGCTACGGATGCAAGTTGCGGCACTGGCGAGCCGCCATTCGAAGTGGCGTGGGAATCGATCGGAAGCGCTACTTCAACTGGTTCCGTCACGGGCGTCGCCGCGCCCACCTCGCGAACGCAGATCACCACCGCCTCCGCCAGCGACGTCGCCACGAAGTCAGCTCCAACGGAGGCCTTCCACTCTTCGCTCTTCTGCACGTCGGCCCCCAACAACCAATAACACGCTAAGAACTTGGTCATTGGCATCCGCCGTTTCAAGCGGCGGATGAGATAACGCACATGCGCAGGGTTCGCCCCGGCGCCGAAATAGGACAGGCAGACCAGGGGGGCATTCGTGTCATCAACCGTCACGGCTTTGGTCATGGCGGCATCAGCGAAGGGTTGCGAGTGGGCTGTGAGGCCACGCTTTTCCAGGAGATGCACGAGCATGAGAGCGGCCGCTTCGTCGAGCGGGCTGCGGCTGGCGATACAGAGCACGGGCCGGGATACTCCGTGTTCGCCAGCATCCCCATCGCCATAATCAGCCAACGCATCGACCACTTCGGCAACGGTGTCCCGCATGGCCAGCTGTTTCTCCGCCGGCAACTTACCCAGGACTGCATCGGCCTGCGCCAAGGCCAGCGCCTGCATTGGCACACCGTCATAATAAGCCGAGAGGGACACCTCCTTGAGCTGCTTTTCTGCTTGATCCGCGGCCTCCGTCGCATTGCCCGACAACAGCCGCTGATAGAAGCTTTCTTCCTGCTCCAAGGCGGGTTCGTCACCCAGCAGCACCGCGATAAACTGGAAGGCCTCGATATGGCTGCCCAAGACGACCAAACACACCGTTAGCGGCGTCGCAAGCAGCAGCCCAACCGGCCCCCAAAGCAAGGCCCAGAACATGGCGGCAATGACTATGGCCAAGGGCGACAGACCAGTGTGTTTGCCGTAAAGCAGCGGCTCGATGACGTTTCCCGCCAGTGTCTCAGAGATGATAAAAAGCGCCGCCGTTGCAATGACCAGATACCATCCGGGATCAACGGCTGCCGCAAGCACCATGGGCAGCACCGCGGCAACGATGGCGCCGATGAAGGGCACAAAGCGCAAGAGCGCGGCCAGGATACCCCAAAGCGCGGCGTTGGGAATGCCAATGACCGTCAAGCCAAGGCCGATCACCAGTCCGAAACCGGCATTGACAATAGTCTGTAACAGGAAAAACCGGCTAAGCCGCGTCGCTGCGTCGTCGAGAGCAGCCGTGTTGCGTTGCAGGTCATCGGTGCCGACGAGCCTCAGGAAGCGGTCGCGGATATCCTCGCGCTGGAGAAGAATGAAGATTAGAAACAGAATCGTGAGCGCAGCATTGGCGACCGGCGACAACATAGTCTGGACCAAATCAAGGATCGATTGCAGCCCTGTCGGTGCGAGCTGCCGCACTTCGACCGGCATCGGTTTCTGCTCCGGCGCGGCAGACACTGCGGCGGCTGGCGCGTTGATTTCCGTTTGCAGGCCCTTAAGGGTGCCCGAGGCTTTTTCAAGGGCGCTTGTCGTCAGCGAACCACCGTTGATGGCGTGAATCTTAGCGCGCAAATTGCTTTCATACTTGGGCAAAACTTCCGCCAACTGCGAGACCTGCATGACAATTGTGGCGCTCAGACCCGCCAACACCGCGATGGCGATGAAGACGCTAAGGAGGACGGCGGGGATGCGTGGCAATTGCCAACCGCGCAGTCTGCGGATTAATGGCGTCAGGATGAAAGCCAGTAAGGCGGAAATCACCAAGGGCTGGAATATGTCGCGGCCAAAGTACAGAAAAACGATGACGAGCGTTGCGATGACCAGATGGCTCGCCGCCGCCGACGCTCCAGATTCCGCAAGCGCCTTGGCCGGTCTGATGGAAAATTTTGACATGGCCTGTTCAAGCCGCGTCTTGCAGCTCGTGCGAGCGGTAGGCCCCGTTAGCTCCCGCCTGCGTGGGCTCTGGAGCATCTTGCGCCGCTGTGCCGTCAGCAGGCTGAGTCACGGCGAGGTCCGGCCATAACAGAAGGCCAAGTGCTGCTACAAACAGAACCAGTGGCGCGTTCCGGCCCAAAGTTTTGGCGAGGCTCATCATCGATTCGGGGCTAAGCTGACTGGACAGCAGCGTACCTAACATGGCAAGTGGCAGCTGCTCGGCGGCGGCAACAACCGATTCCGCCGCCACACTTGCGGTATCAACTGCTGCCGCCTTGGTGTCGGCAACAGTCTCAACCTGCTCTTTGCTCTGCATCAGAATGGCCGCCATCGCCCCGAGAGTAACGAAACCTCCCGCCACCATGAAATACGCCTCTTGTGCGCCATAGTGGTTGATGAGCCACGATGTGACTCCGGCAGTTGCAAAGGCAAAGGCGATCAGAAAGGGCACGGCGACAGAGGCCCGGACGACGTATTTTGAAACGAACGAGCCTGCTGCCGTCTTTGCGTCATTGATTAGACCACGGAACATTGTCTCATGCCCTTCATGATTGACTGACGCCGTTGCCGTTTAGGATTTCCAGAGCGCGCCGAGGACAAATCCAACGACGGCGACCATGGCCAGTGTCGCCATCGGTTGCTCTTTCACGGACTTTGACACGGCGCCTTGAATGTTGCCGGCTACTTCCTGCACATTGCCGCCGACAATGCGGGCTTCTTCAGCCGCACGGCTGGCGAGGTGCTCGGCCTGCCCGGCCGCATCATGCATCGTGCGTGTCGCTTTATCGGCGAGCTTATCGAATTGCTCGGACACCTGTTCCTTGATGCCGGACGTTGCGTTGTTCTGGTTGCCAGGTGCGGTGTAGGGCGTTGCCATCGTAGTCACTCCGTTTTCAGTTGAACTGCAAACATAACGCCGGCGGAGCCCATTGGTTCCACTTGCCGGGATCAGGAGGCGCATTTGATCGCAATACGCGTTCTAATATCGAATAAAGCCTGTGAGGTGCAGGAGAACGATGACCACGATCGGCACGCCCGCCATCCACAAAATGATGTCACGAAACATGGAGACCTCCTGCTATCTGGATTGAATCGGGACAGAACTATGTTTGGAACTTCGATGACGTCGTTCAGGTCGTCCTGCGGGGCGCCGGAGAAACGAAACGGGCCGGGATTGAGTTGTCGCGATGATGTCCGCCACGCTGCGCCGCCCACCACGCCGCAGCGAAGGCAATCAGCAGACTTGCCGCCGAGACAAATCCTGTCAGGATCGAGGCACGCCGGACTTTATCAGCCTGCTCTTTCACGGCTGTGTTGGCGGCGGCGAATACATCTGTAACCCGCTTTTCCGCATCAGGTTGAGCCAGACCAGTTTGTTCGGCTACGACAAGGGCGAGATAGCCTCGGTCTTCAACTGAAAGTAATCCGGCAGCGATCGAAGTGCCTATTGTCCGAAGCACTCCACTGCGCAGATCGCCGAAGGAAGGGCCGCCAACCACTTGTCCGCTCGCGGCGCCAGCTGGTGTTGCCGGCTTCACGATTGGAGCCGCTGGCCGCAACAATTGGTCAACATAATGGTCCGCGAGCGGGGCGGCAGACGCGGCCCGTCCAGCAAATTCTGCTCCGCTCTTGGCAATCGTTCCTGCGGCCGATAGAAGGAGAGTTCCAGTAATGATGACGCCAATCGCCCAGACCAGCCCGCCATGCAAGCCGTCCCTGAATTCAACTTCATGGTCTGAGGCCTCACCCCAGCGCGACCGCATACGACCGGCAACATACCCGCCCGCCATCGCTGAGCCGATCTGTTGCGCCATAGTCCAGAAAATCGCGATGCTGGCGATCAGCCTCGTTGAGGCCCACGCATCAGACCACGGCGACACGAATGACAGCCCAATGGCTGTGCCAAAGGCCAGGAGCACAAATGAAATCGCCGCAGCCAGTGCGCCGCCCGCCCAAACTGCTCCCCATTCGACAAAATTTACGTTGGCCGGAAGACTGAGGTCGCTCAGCCGGCCCGGCGCGGGCGCGCTGGTCTGCGTCATTTCGTTTGCTCCTTACTTGATTCAATGAACGCCGATTAAGCTCAAAACGAACATCACAACCACGACGAGACCAACGAGATAGATGATACTGTGCATGCTGAGTCTCCTCTGTATTCACATTGAGGAACTCCCGAGGCGTGAAATGGTTCCCGCCGACTTCAATTTCTTAGTCTGGCGCGCCTATCACGTTCCGCATCGGCGCTTTCGGAACCTAAACTGACGTAAAGAGTTATGGTTTCAAATGAAATTTACTATGAGGTCTTGATTTAAAGACGATACTTCTCGCAGCTGCAATCCTTATGGCGGGTTCCTTTAGCCCGGCTTCGGCTGCAATGATGGCGGCACCGGCGCTTGTGCAGACCGTGACCGTTGATGCCAGTCAATCTGTTGCCTTTCAAGGCCGTCAGAACTGGCGCTGGGCGCCATTTCCGGCACCACCGGATGCATGGCGATGGCCAGTTCTTCTTCAACAACAACGAGGATTTCTTCATCAACGGCGACGGAATCGAAGCCGTCGCTACTGGTACGACAACCGCTGGAATGAGCATCGCCGCGGTTGCAGCTTCGACCCGTTCTTTGGCGGTTTGTCCTTCCGGTTCTAGCGCTCTCACTACCCCTCTCCGCTTGCGGGAGGGGTTTCTTTATTGTGAGGTCGCCAAGCATCGATTCGTATCTGCTGCACTAATAGTAGAAGTCCTTTTTTTATCACAGGCACATCGGACGAAATGGCATCGACCACCCTGACAATGACCTCTGTTACATTTTTACTATTACGATGAAAGACTTAGCCGTAGCGTATGCTTACCTCCATCTAGCGCTACACGAATGATCTGCTGATCACTCTCCTGTTCAATTCCGTCGAGGACGCACGGTTTGAAATCGCGACCAGCGCGCGCGCGGTCAACCTGGATGGCGTACTCGGTCGCACCTAACGTGACCGTCGCCTCAAAGCCGGGCCAGTCCTTTGGCAGGCACGGCGCCACGACGAGAAACGCGCCTTCGCGGCGCAGGCCCAGAATGGCCTCGATGCCGGCCCGATACATCCACCCGGCGGCGCCCGTATACCAGGTCCAGCCGCCCCGGCCGGCATGAGGAGTAACAGAGTAGACATCGGCAGCGATGACGTAGGGTTCGACCTTGTAGCGCTCAATTTCCGATGGAGTGCGCGCATGGTTGATCGGATTGAGCAAGGCAAAGAGGTTAGCGGCTTTATCACCCTCTCTCAGCTTGGCAAAGGCATGAATGGCCCACATCGCGGCGTGACTGTATTGCCCGCCATTCTCGCGCAGGCCCGGCGGATAGCCCTTGATGTAGCCGGGATCGTTCGGCGTCTGGTCGAACGGCGGCCAGAACAGGCAGGCGACACCCTCATCGGGCCGGATCAGATGGGTCTCCAGGGACGCCGTGGCAGTGGCTGCCCGCGCTGGGTCCGCTGCGCCCGACAGCACCGCCCAGGATTGAGCAATGGCGTCGATCTGGCACTCCTGGCTGCTTTGAGAGCCCAGCCAGGTCCCGTCGTCGAAGGTCGCGCGCCGATACCAGGCACCATCCCATGCATCACGTTCCAACGCCTCTCGCACTTTAGCGGCGTGCGCTGACCATCGTTCGGCGCGCGCTGCGCCGTGATCAGCCGCATACGGTGCGAACAATTCTATGGTGCGAATGAGCAACCAGCCGAGCCAAACACTCTCGCCCTTGCCGCCCTCTCCGACGCGGTTCATACCGTCGTTCCAGTCGCCGGTGCCGATGAGCGGCAATCCGTGTACGCCCGTCAGTTCGAGGCATTGGTCAAGGCCACGAGCGCAGTGTTCGAACAGCGATGCCGATTGGTCGGAAGGCATCGGCTGAAAGAAGGCATCGTGCTCACCGGGGCGCAATGCGGGGC
>JAYUAJ010000533.1:0-2811 GCA_043741375.1 Hyphomicrobiaceae bacterium
TCCATCGCGAGTTGCACGTTGCGGTCGGCCGGATGGCCCTCGATATCGGCGTAGAACACCGTCGCGGTAAAGCTACCGTCGGTCTGATAGGACTCGAGCTTCGTCATGTTGACACCGTTGGTCGCAAAGCCGCCCATCGCTTTGTAGAGTGCTGCGGGCACGTTGCGGACCCTGAACAAGAATGTAGTGATGACGTCGCCATTGCCGGGCTTTGCGTCGTCAGGTGTTGCCGACAGCACGACGAAACGCGTGGTGTTGTGCGCTTCATCTTCGACGTCCTCGGCGAGGATCTCAAGGTTGTAGACGCTGGCCGCCAGCCGCGGCGCCAGCGCGGCCTTGGTCCGGTCGCCCCACTCTGACACTTGCCGCGCGGCACCTGCCGTGTCACCGGCAACATGAGCTTTGACGCCGAGCTTGCGCATGATGCGGCGGCACTGGCCCAGCGCGTGCACATGGCTATAGACGTCCCTAATACCGCTCAACGTCGCGCCCTGCAGGGCCATCAATTGGAAGCGGATCGGCAGGAAATGCTCCGCGACGATGTACAGCCCGGCATTGGGCAGCAGATGATGGATGTCGGCGACGCGCCCGGCGACCGAGTTTTCGATCGGAATCATCGCATACCGCGCCTCACCCGACTTCACGGCCGCGATCGCATCCTCGAACGTTGGGCAGGGCTGCGGCTCGAGATCGGGAAACATTTGACTGCAGGCGATGTGCGAGTTGGCGCCGGCCTCTCCCTGATAGGAGATCAGCCTTGAGCCTGTCGCCCGCTTTGGCGGTTTCGTTGGGCGCGATGTGGTCGAAGGCATGGTCTGTTTGCGACTTTCAGCGTCTGGAATGAAGGCACATGTGACGGGAGAATTTTAGTCTTCAGGTCAAGGCACCTGAAGCCAGCATCTGGCGCGCGCGTTCGAGATCGTGGGGAGTATCGACACCGAGCGGAACCGTGTCAACGAGCGCAACATCAATGCGCATGCCGGCCTCCAAAGCCCGTAGCTGCTCGAGTTTCTCGCGCATCTCCAACGGCGAGGGCGGCAACGACACGAAGCGCTCCAAGGCCGCGCGCCGATAGGCGTAAATGCCGATGTGATGATAGAGTGGCCCTTCTCCCCACGGGGCGGTGGCACGTGTAAAATAGAGAGCGCGCAGCCGCTTGGCTGTTAGCGGCGTGCCGATGACTTTCACCACGCTCGACGCGGTCTTCTCGGCCTCATCGGTAATCTGCGATGCGATGGTCGCAATGTCAGTTTCGGGGTCGTTCAAAGGCGCCGCGCACGCCTCGACCAACCACGGATCGAGCGTCGGCAAGTCGCCCTGCAGGTTGATCACGATCGCTGCTTGGCCCTTGGGGTCAACTTTTTGCACCGTCTCGAATACGCGGTCCGAACCGGATGCGTGGTCGGCGCGCGTCATCACCGCTTCGCCGCCCGCCATGGCGATGGCTTGAACGATCACATCACTATCGGTTGCCACAACAACGCGCCCTACACCTGATTGTACCGCACGGCGCCAAACATGGACGATCATCGGCTCGCCATGGATATCCGCCATCGGTTTGCCCGGCAATCTCGTCGCTTGCATGCGGGCGGGTACGATCACCAAAGCATTCTTCATTAGATTTCCCGGCTACAATTCGCTCTATTGGGATGAGTGAGTGACAATTCGTCTCGCATCCACGCACTTAGAAGTGGTCCAAGGCTGGTTGCAAGCAGAACGAGAATTTCTATAGTCCCGCTCGATTGCTTTATGTTTGCCTGCTGGGGAAGTGACGCTAATGAACAGCGATGAATTGAATTGGGCCGCGATGGCGGTGTTGTCCGCGTTGTTGGTGATATTCGGCAGCGCCACTCTGATCGACATTTATAAGAACAGCCACCAGTCCCAGGTCGTCGGTTACGCCCTGCCAGCGCCCGCGGCGACGAAGACTGCAGCGGCCGGCGTAGCGGCAGAGAGCGGAGTCACGATGCCGAAGGTCGCCGAGCTGATGACCAAGGCATCCGTCGATTCCGGCGCGGCGGCTTTTAAGAAGTGCGCGACCTGTCACACGCCAGATAAAGGCGGCAAGAACGGCACCGGTCCCAACTTATGGGGAGTAGTCGGTCGCAAAGTTGCTCAGCTTGAAGGGTTCAACTACTCCGGCGCCTTGAAAGCCAAGGGCGGCGAATGGACGTGGGATAGCCTCATTCCTTACATCAGCGCACCCGCCGCCGCTGTGCCGGGCAATAAGATGGCCTTTGCCGGCATCAAGGACCCAGGCGAATTGGCTGATCTGATGGTCTACATTCGCACGCTCGGCGACACGCCCGCGCCGCTTCCCAAGTAATGGCGGCAAATGCGCCCAAGTATCGAAGATGACAACAATTTAACCGGCCCCGCCAAGAAATTGGCGGGGTCGTATTGCTTCGCTCATGGCATATAGGCGTTGATCCGGCCGAAGATCACTGCAGGAGTTGTGCTGTCATGCTCGCTCGTTATTCAATCAAGGTTGCTCGCGCGTTGCTTGTCGGTAGCCTTGTTACAGGCGCTGCGAGCGCGTCCGTCCAGGCAGCGGATCAAAAGCACCACGCACTATCGCTCGTCGGCGACGTGAGATTTCCCGCCGGCTTCAAGCATTTCGATTGGGTGAACCCAGATGCGCCTAAAGGCGGCGTGGTCCGGCTGTGGACGTTAGGCGGTTTCGACAGCCTTAACACTTTCAGCATCAAGGGACGACCGGCAGCCGGCCTCGCGACCATCTATGACAGTCTGATGGCCTCCAGTCCCGACGAGCCCTCGGCGGAGTATTGCCTCGTGTGCGAGTGGGTGTCG
>JAYUAJ010000534.1:0-6623 GCA_043741375.1 Hyphomicrobiaceae bacterium
GCTGCGGACGCAAAATCATCCGGCCACGTCGCGTTGTCCGAGTGCGGAGCCGTGCCCGCAACGCAATAGGACGGAATTGCTCCGAACTCACTGCTCCGCGCCCAAAGGGACGAGCCTCTAGCCCCGTTCTTACGGGGAGAGGGGAAAAAATCGCGCCTTGCTCTCTGGTGGCTCGAGGCGACGCTAAGCGCCCTTACCCAGCGACAGCACGTCGACCCGCGCTAGCCGCCAAACGAAATCGCGCAGTTCCAGTTCGGCAAGGAACACCTTTTCAGGGTCCCAGCGGTCCTCGATCTCGATCTGGAAATGCGTCAGATCGCTGAAATTCGAACGGTGGATGCGCTTCAGCGTGTTGGCCGAGGGCAGAGTGTCGGGGTCGATCCCGAGCGCTCGCACTTTCTCGGCCTGGGGGGAGTGGGAGCCCATGTAGAGGGCAAATCCGGCCGGCGAGATGCGTTGGCCGAGAATGTAGTCGACCATGTAAGGGCTGAGCGTGTCGGTGAGCGTGAATTTCACGCTCTCCATCACCCCGGCCGCGACCGGGCGCGTCTGGGCCTTCTCATCGAGGCGGTGCAGGATCGACGCGCGCAGGCTGGACTTTACGCCGTCCCAATCCACCAGCACGTCCATCAGGCTTGCATTGTTGGTTTTGATGGCGTGGCCAAGCACGTACGCCGAGGCGAACGGCGACAGCGTGTAAGCACACACCAACACAGCCAATCCGGTGATCGCAGATCCGACGGCTTGTTTGAATGCTCTGATCAAGGATTCATCCCGCTTCCAACCCTATCAACCGTGCCCTGCTGCCAGAGCATCACGCGCGCCAGTAACCATACTGTTACGGAAATTGGGACGCATCAAGGCACCGTCAAGTGCGTCTAGTCGCAGATGGTCTTGAGCGCTTGCCAGCTGGCGGTGCTGAGAATGGCGCGGCCCGGATAGGTGGCGGCGTCTTCGGCCATTTTGGCACGCTCGGGCGTCGGCGGGTGCGTTGCGAAGATCGAGGCGCTGATCGGCGGCACGGAACCCCTGCTGGCGCCAGTCTCGGCCTTAGTATCGGTCTTGCCATCCGTTTTGCCATCGGCGGCGACGGCCTCTTCCGGCGTT
The DNA here is from genome assembly GCA_043741375.1 of Hyphomicrobiaceae bacterium. Lineage (GTDB taxonomy): Bacteria > Pseudomonadota > Alphaproteobacteria > Rhizobiales > Hyphomicrobiaceae > JANYHF01. The sequence continues at coordinate 1,108 of JAYUAJ010000534.1, forward strand.
TCCAGTTTCAGCAGACGTTTGAAGAACACCGAGAGCGGGTGCGGTGAGACATCGGCCGCCTTCAGAATGCGCAGCGCGTGCGTGTCGGCCTCATGCTCGGCCTCGCGGGAATAGCGCAGCTCCAGCAACAGGGCTCCGGCGTTCGATAGTGAGCCCGATTGGCCGGACGTCAGCAATTCGATGATCGCCGACAGGCCGAGCGAGCGCACGATTCCGGCCTCGGGGTGCAGCTCGATGCCATGGCCCATTTCGTGGGCGATGACGCCGGCGACCTCCTCGGGCGTATCGGCCTCCTTGATCAGATTGCCGCTGACCACGATCTGCTCGCCGGGGACGGCGAAGGCATTGATGATGTCCCAGTGCACCACGCGCACATGGAACGGAGTCTTGTGGCCGGACGCGGCCGACAGCACGCCGACCATCTCGTCCAGCGCCTTGTTGCCAGCGGGGCTCGTGCATTCGGCATGTTGGCCAGCGAGGTTCTGCGCCGCACGTTGACCGATCGCGACCCGCACGTCGTACGGGATCATGCCCGCGACCGTCTTGGCCGGCTGCCAGTTGAAGGCATACATGCCGCCGACCACCAATCCAAGCGCGGCGACAATGGCGAGGCCCGGAATGGCGTAACGCCAACGATGCGCCCCTGCTGAGAGTTGCGGCGCGCGCTTCAATAGCGCCGAGGCGAACCCCGGATCGGCGATGAACAGCGTGGCGCCCGGCTGTTGCGGGGTCCTGAGCAGAACCTCGTTGTCCTTCCAATGCACCGGCTTGGAGCTGTCGAGCATGGCGAGCGGCCATAGCACCGGCGCCGACAGATCGGTGCCGGTGATGTCCAGCGCTTCGCCAAGGCGCACCGTCACGGCGTGCGTGGCGGCGTTGCGTCCGTCGCTATAGCGGCCGGAAAAACTTGGGCTGTCCACGGAAAATCACCTCAGATCGAGAGGATAAAATAGGTCGCGCCTTCCACGTCGAATGCTTCGGCAAGGCCCTCGCCGGTCTTGCTCAGTTTTTCCTGCGACTGCTGAATGCCTGCGAAATCGATCGTGCCAGTCGCCGACAGCCGATTGATGAAGTGGCGCGCGACACGAGCCTCCGCCACAGGAGACAAGATGGTCAGTGTGAATAGAGACATCAAGGTGTTGCTGAGAAACAGCCAGAACAGGTTCCAGCCATTGACGTCCAGCCCGAAGCGCAGGCCCTCCAGCGTCGTTTCTGACGAAAAGTAACGGTACTCTTTGGCGTAGAACATGCACCAAAGCGTGCTGGCCAGGACGCCATACAGCGCCAGGAACGCGTAGCCGAGGGCGATCAGGCTGCCGAACAGCCACATCTGTTCTCTCAATTCCGGAACATTCCAGTCGACCTTGCCCTCGGCGTTGGTCGCCGCCTGGAAGGCTTCCACGACTGGCAGGGCCAGGGGGTAGATGACGGCGGCCGCCAGTCCGGCGACGACGAGAAACAATCCGATCGTGCCCAGCCAGGCCAGCGAATAGGAGGGATAAAGTGGTCCCGCCTTGCCGGTGTAGTTGAACGGCCGGTCACCAAAACGGGTCTCGCGCGTCAAGGTGCGGTGCAGGAAGTTGTCGCGCCAGGGCGTGAGCCAGCCCGACGTCATGCTCGCGGCGATCGAGCTCCATAGGCTGTGCCAGCCGTAGGACCAGGACGAGCCGACCACCGCTCCGCGCACGCCGCGCCAGCGTAGCCGCGAGCGCCGGAATTTTCGCGCCCGGTAGATGGCGACGTTGAAGAGGTACCAGAACAACGGCAGTTCGATGAGAATCAACGCCTGGGCGGCCTCGCCGAACGCCAGCACCGCGCCGACCAACAGCAGCTGCAACGGCAAGAGAATGCCGAACAGCACAATCAGGAAACCGAGAAACAGCTCTTTGCCTGTACCGGTGTACTCCAGCGGCTCGTCATTGATGCGGATTGAGGACGTGATGCGCCGGCGCACTTCGGTTTTGCCCCAGAAGTGATAAATGCCCAGTGTGATGACGGTCAGCAGGAAGTTGACGAGCCCAAGGCCCGCGAGTCCCCAGGTCGTCCCCGACCAGCCGATCCTGACCGTTTCGCCAGGGCTGGCTGCAGGCGGAGCAGGCATCGTGGTCTGACTGGCGTCGGTCATGAACTGAATCCCAATGCTGAAGGTTCAAACGAGCGTTTGCACGACTCGGGCCAGCCGCGACCCGGCGCCAAGTTAACCCTGCTTGTATCGCCCAGTCAGTCGTCCTTCGGCCACATCTGCCGCCGAATCGCCATTGGGCTGTCAATCGTCTGCCCAGCTGGCAGGCTATCGAACTGGCCTCGGGTCCGCCGGCTGCAGTCTTCGTCGCCGCTGCGGAAGAACCGGTTCATGGCCAAGCTTATCCACCGGCCGAAGTTTTTGTGCCACCTGTTGCTTGGACGCAACGAACTGGGGCGAGGCTGCCAAGAAGCCGCCATAAACTGGCGAGATAGTGGGATCAGACCAAAGTAGGAGCACGGACGTCACGTTGCAGAAGGGCATCACTTAGGACTTGTCCGGAGAGTACCGTCCACAGCGGCTGTTGCGCGAAGGGGATGGTTCCGGAGAATATCCCAGGCGATGGCGCTAGGGCGCAGCAGCGTCGAAAGTCCGTCAAGAGTAGCGAAGCGGGAACGATTATGGATTCAACAAAGTTCGATAAGTCGAAGCTGCCCAGCCGCCATGTGACGGAAGGACCGATGCGCGCGCCGCATCGCTCTTATTATTACGCCATGGGGCTAACCGAGGAGCAGATCCACCGCCCTTTCGTGGGCGTGGCCAGCTGCTGGAACGAGGCGGCGCCCTGTAACATCGCGCTGATGCGTCAGGCCCAGTCGGTGAAAAAGGGCGTCAACGCGGCTGGCGGTACGCCGCGCGAGTTCTGCACCATCACCGTCACCGACGGCATCGCCATGGGCCACCAGGGCATGAAATCGTCGCTGGTGTCGCGCGAGGCGATCGCGGACTCGGTCGAGCTGACGATACGCGGCCACAGCTACGACGCCCTCGTCGGCCTTGCGGGCTGCGACAAGTCGTTGCCCGGCATGATGATGGCGATGGTCCGTTTGAACGTCCCCTCCGTATTCATGTACGGCGGCTCCATTCTGCCCGGCAAGTTCAAGGGCAAAGACGTGACGGTGGTGGACGTGTTCGAGGCGGTTGGTCAGCACTCGGCCGGCAAGATGTCGGACGAGGATCTGCACGCGCTGGAATGCGTCGCCTGCCCGAGCGCCGGCGCCTGCGGTGGCCAGTTCACGGCCAACACCATGGCCTGCGTTTCCGAAGCCATCGGCCTTGCGCTGCCCGGTTCGGCCGGCGCGCCCGCGCCCTATGAGAGCCGCGACGAGTTCGGCGTCGAGAGCGGCAAGGCGGTCATGCGGCTGATCGCGGAAGGTTTACGACCTCGTGACATTGTAACGATGCAATCGCTTGAAAATGCTGCTACATTGGTTGCAGCGACCGGGGGGTCGACCAACGCGGCTCTGCATCTCCCGGCGCTCGCCCACGAAGCAGGCCTCAAATTCGATCTGTTCGACGTGGCAAAGATATTTAAACGGACGCCCTATATCGCGGACCTGAAGCCGGGCGGCAAATATGTCGCCAAGGACGTCTACGATATTGGCGGCATTCCGCAGATCATGCGCGCGCTGCTGGACGGCGGCTATCTGCACGAGGACTGCATCACGGTCACGGGAAAAACCATCAAGCAGAACCTTGAGGGTGTAAAATTCAACGAGAACCAGAAGGTCGTCTACCCCGTATCGAAGGCGCTTTCGCCGACGGGCGGCGTGGTCGGCTTGCAAGGCACGCTCGCACCCGATGGCGCCATCGTGAAGGTGGCCGGCATGAAGATGCTGAAGTTCTCCGGCCCGGCGCGCTGCTTTGACAGCGAAGAAGAGTGCTTCGAGGCCGTCTCGAAAAAACAGTACAAAGAAGGCGACGTCATCGTCATCCGCTACGAAGGCCCCAAGGGCGGCCCCGGCATGCGCGAAATGCTCTCCACCACTGCGGCCCTTTACGGCCAGGGCATGGGCGAGAAAGTCGCTCTGGTCACCGACGGACGCTTCTCGGGCGGCACGCGCGGGTTCTGCGTTGGCCATGTTGGCCCGGAAGCGGCGCTGGGCGGGCCGATCGGTTTGCTCAAGGATGGCGATATCATCAGTATTGACGCCGACAAGGGAACCATTGACCTGGACGTGAGTTCGTCAGAATTGGCCGCCCGCCGCAAGGCGTGGAAGCCGCGCCTCACCGACTATCGCAGTGGAGCGCTTTACAAGTTTGCCCAGCAGGTTGGCCCCGCGAGAGACGGTGCCGTAACTCACCCCGGGGGCGGGGCGGAAACGGTGTGCTATGCGGATATCTAAGTTGCGCGTTGCCGCATTGGCGTTAATCGCCATCGGAACGGCCGGCCTCCTTGTGCCTTCGGGTGGCGGTGCGGCCAGTCTCGATCGCGATGTGACCGCGGCCTACAATTCCAGCAAGCTGGCCCTGAAACGGCACGACTTCGCTCGCGCTTTGCCCGACCTTAAGCTGGCGGCTGACCACGGCGTGTTCCTGGCGCAGTACTACCTTGCGCGCTTGCATGCCATGCCCGGCCAGTCCTTCACCAATCACGCCCGCGCCTTCCAGCTGCTGAGCAAATTGGTCAAGGCCAACAGCGGTATCGACCCTTATGTCGACAACCGGGCGCCGTTCGTTGCCCGGGCAGAGATCCTGCTGGCATTTTATTACCGTCATGGCGTGCCGGAATTGTCCGTGCCCGCCAACGCGGCGATGGCAAAGTCACATCTTGAGAACGCGGCGCTTCGGCTTGGCGATACCGATGCGCAGTTCGAACTCGGGCGCCTCGATTTGGAGAGCCCTGAGACGGTCGCTCGCGGCTTGGACTCGCTCGACAATCTTGCCGTGACCAAGCATCACGCCGCGGCCGCTGCCGAAATGGCACAGGTTTACTCGCAAGGCCGCCTGACCAAGCGGGCGCCCTACGAGGCGCTGGCTTACGCGACGTTGGCCGCAAAGATGGCAGTAGGCGCCGAACGGCTGGACATCGGCGACCTGTACCAGACCCTCTACTGCCAGACCGGCGCCGACGACCGCGCGCGCGCCGACACCTTCTTTCGCGAACTTGACCAGAGCGGACGCGATGACAGCGATGGCGCCGTGACGCCGATCATTCCGCAACGGCAGGCCGCCGTCGACGGCGTGCTTGATCTGGCCGAGGTCACCGCGCTTCGGGTCTGTGGCGATGGCGAAGCCGTGCCGCAGCCGGGTGAGGTTGGCGTAGGACTCGTGCCGAGCGGGAAATCGGTCCGAAAATTCAGTACCGCTGAAATGAACCTGAAGAAGGATAGCTGTTCAGTAGTCGGATGCATTTCCGCGCCGATGGGCATTGGCCTTCAGGATCTTGAGCAGCCGAGCGATATCGACCAAGACGGCCAACCGTCCAACCTTGCGGACGAAGAGTCCGGCGCGCCGAGCAATTGAGGCCGCTGGGCGAGCGCTTTGCGCCAGC
>JAYUAJ010000535.1:0-14788 GCA_043741375.1 Hyphomicrobiaceae bacterium
GCGAATCGGAGATAAATCGGTAGCCTCGACTGTCAACCTGGCGTTACGATAGCGTTTCGAATGCTCGCGGGGGCGGGCCTTGTGGATAAGCTGTTGATAAGTCGGCTGATGAGCGAATATTCGCTTGGGTCGGGGCTTCGGGGGAGGGTCTGGCGTGCTTTATCATCTGTTTGAACTCGGGCAGGCGGCTGTGCGGCCCGCCCGGTACACTGCCGATGCGTATCGGATGTTTTTCGACAATCCATTCAATCCATTTTCGCATACTGCGGTTGGTCGCGGAGCTGTGGCGGCCTGTGAAGTGTTCGAACGCACCACGCGCCGCTACACCAAGCCCGCCTTTGGAATTACCGCCACGCCGAGCCGTTCGGGCGTGGTCGATGTGCGCGAAAGGGTGGTTTGGCAAAGCCCTTTTTGCCGCGTTATCCATTTCAGCCGCGATCTGCCGGCTGACCGGGTTGCCGACCCAAAAATTCTTCTGGTGGCGCCGATGTCTGGCCATCATGCCACTTTGTTGCGCGGCACCGTAAAGGCTCTCCTGCCAGAACACGAAGTGTTCATCACCGATTGGACCGACGCCAGGATGATCCCGGCCGAGGCTGGCAGCTTCGATCTCAACACTTATATCGACCACATGATCGCGATGTTCCGCATGTTCGCGGGCGACGTGCATGTGGTGGCGGTATGTCAGCCATCGGTTCCGGTGCTGGCTGCGGTTTCACATATGGAGAAGATAGGCGATCCTGCGGTGCCAGCGTCAATGGTGCTAATGGGTGGTCCGATCGACACGCGGATCAGTCCGACCGCTGTCAACAAGATGGCGGCAGAAAAGCCGATCAATTGGTTCGAGCGCAATGTAATTACAACAGTTCCTTGGCCCAATCCAGGTCGCGGCAGAGATGTCTATCCGGGGTTTCTACAACTTACAGGATTCATGACAATGAACCTGGATCGCCACATCAATGCCCACAAAGACTTGTTTCTTCATCTTGTGCGCGGTGACGGTGATTCGGCACAGAAGCACAGGGAATTCTACGACGAGTATCTTGCCGTGATGGATTTGTCGTCCGAGTTTTACTTGCAAACCGTGGAGAGTGCCTTCATCCGGCACGACCTCCCCAAGGGGAGCATGATGTATCGTCGCGAGGCGGTGCAACCGCAGGCAATCAAGCGCACGGCGCTGATGACGGTCGAAGGCGAGCACGACGACATCACGGGGCTCGGCCAATGCGAAGCCGCTCACAGATTGTGCTCCAGTTTGGCTGACAGCCAGCGCCTGCACTATGTGCTGCCGGGAGTTGGCCACTACGGCATCTTCAATGGTTCGCGCTTCCGCGCCGATCTGCTGCCGCGGATCGCCGGCTTCGTGCGTCAGCACGATGCGCCGTTCGGTCGGCGCAGCGCGAGCGGAGCCGTGGCACAAACAGCACCGGCGCAGATGGTTTCTGACGCGCCCCCGCGCCCGTTGTTGTTACTTCCCAAAGCGCCTTGAGCCTTTGGCAAAATGGTGGGAACGAATAGCCCGGGCCGTCCCGGGAAGTATGATGAGGGCGCTGCTACGGTTCGTTCGTGACCGTGGTGTCCTTGTCAATGGCGCAAATGCCGGGTGTGCAAGGAGCGGTGACGTGGCGAAGGCAACCAGAGTACGGCTGAACCGGTCGACCGGCGGCGATGGTTTGGAACAGGCGTTGCGCGCCGCGCTCAAACGCGAGCAGGGGCTGGAAGTGTTCGGCCTGAATACGCCGGTGCAAGTGCGCCGGCACCCCGCCGCCCGCCGCCTGACGTTGCGTGTCAGCCAGGTGCGGCGCGAGGTTGTGCTGACCATCCCCCCGGGCGGAAGCCTGCTTGAGGCCGGAAAATTCGTCGGCCAGCACATGGACTGGGTGCGCCAGCGGCTCGAAGCGTTGCCTGCACAAGTCGACCTGATGGACGGCGCGCGGATTCTCTATCGCGGCGAACCGCATCTCATTGAGATGCTCGGACCAACGCGGCATCAGCGCATCGCCTGGAGTGAGGGAACGCGTGCGGCACGGGTCGCGCTCAAAGAGTTGGTGGAAGCTGCCCCTCTCAACCGCAAGGCGCGGGTGGCGCTGCCCGATAGATCGCTGCCGAGACTGTGTGTGAGCGGACATCCCGAGCATGCTCCGCGACGCTTGCGCGATTGGCTGATCAAGCAGGCGCACGAGGAACTTTCCAAGCGTGTGGCGGTGCATACCGGCAATCTCGGCCTGAAGGCGGCCCGCGTCACGGTGCGCGACCAGACCAGCCGCTGGGGGTCGTGCTCGTCGGCACGCGTGCTGTCATTCTCATGGAGATTGATCCTGGCACCGTCATTTGTGCTGGACTATGTGGCTGCACACGAAGTGGCGCATCTGAAGGAGATGAATCACGGGCCGCGCTTCTGGGCGCTCGTGCGCAAAACCATGCCGCGTATGGAAGATGCGCGGCGCTGGCTGAAAAAGCATGGCGCCGAATTGCACCGGTATGCCCTGCCGGGGTGATGCCCGGAAGCCAAACGGGTGCGACAAGCCATCCGTGAGCTGATGTTGTGACGATCGTAGCGTTCGTGTAGGGCTTCGGCCAACGGCCTAGGGGTGGCCGGCTCGGGGGACGGCGAATGCTTGCGAAGTTCAGGCCGAGTGGCGGCTGGCGCCATTGGCTCACCTGCCTACCGCGCTATCACAAGCGCGCCGCGCTGGTGCTGAACGACGCTGCGATACTGGCGTTTGCGGTTTGGGCGTCGTATTCTTTTCGGCTGAATGCCTTCTATGTTCCGCCAACTCTCACAGTCGGGCTGTTGCTGATGACGGCGCCGGTCATTGGCGTCGCGCTGTTCCATTCCTTTGGACTGTACAAAATGGTTACGCGTTTCATCGGGCCGATGGGCGCGCAACGCATCCTGTTCGCCACCGGTCTGACGGCGTTCGTGTGGACTGCGCTGCTGTGGCTGGTGCGCTTGTGGCAGCCGTCGCTGTCCGGCAGCCTGATCGTACCGCGCGTGAGTGTCATCCTGTTTGCCTTTGTCGGCGGCGTGCTGGTTTGGGGCAGCCGGCAGTTTGCTGGTTGGGTTCTCAACGCCTCGCCTGGCGCGATCGCGCTTGAAAACAGCGCTATCTCCAGGCGTGTCTTGATCTACGGCGCCGGCGCAACGGGCGTTCAGCTGCTCAATTCACTGCAACTTACCCAAAGCTACAAGGCAATCGGCTTCATTGACGAGCGTCCGACCTTGCATGGCCAGACGGTGGCCGGCCTGAAGGTGTTCCGCCCCTTGCGCATCGGCTCGCTGATCGCCGAGCATAAGATCGACGAGATTCTGGTGGCGCTGCCGGAGGCCTCGCGATCGCGCCGTCGCACCATTTTGAAGCGCCTGGAAGTCTACAAAGTTGGCGTCAAGACGTTGCCTGGTCTAGCCGATATCGCCTCGGGCCGCGTCGGCGTGAGCGATCTCAAGGCCGTATCGGCCGCCGATCTGCTGGGACGTGACCGGGTGAGGCCCGATAGCGCCCTGTTGCGCCGCTCCATTGTCGGCAAGGCGGTGCTGGTGACGGGCGCAGGCGGGTCAATCGGCGCGGAGCTGGCGCGGCAAATTTTTGCCCTCAGCCCAAAACGCCTGGTTTTGCTCGATGTTTCCGAGCCCGCGCTGTTCGAGATCGAGCAGGAACTGAAATCCGCCGCGCGGCGTCGTAAATTGACTCCAGAGACGGACGGCATCGTGACCGTGCTGGGATCAATCCACGATGAAGGTCTGGTCCGGCGTACGCTGCAAGACAGCGCCATCGAGACCATCTTCCATGCCGCCGCCTACAAGCATGTCCCGATGGTCGAGCACAATCCGTCGGTTGGCATACGGAATAATACCTTCGGCACTCGCGTGCTGGCCGATGCGGCGCGCGACCTGGGCGTGGAGCGCTTTGTGCTGATCTCCACCGACAAAGCGGTGCGCCCCACCAACATCATGGGCGCCAGCAAGCGGCTCGCCGAACTCTACCTGCAAGCGCTCTCGGGGGAGGGCGTCGGCAAGACCATCTTCACCATGGTGCGGTTTGGAAATGTGCTGGATTCGTCGGGCTCGGTGGTCCGGTTGTTCCGCAGGCAGATCGAAAACGGCGGCCCGGTGACGGTGACCCATCCCGATATCATCCGCTATTTCATGTCCATCCCGGAGGCGGCCGAACTGGTCATCCAGGCCGGCGCCATGGCCCACGGCGGCGAGGTGTTCGTGCTCGACATGGGAGCGGCGGTGAAGATCGATGCGCTCGCGCGCTCCATGATCAAGCATGTCGGCCTCAAGGTGAAGGACGAGACCAATCCCACCGGCGACATCGCGATTGTCTATACCGGACTGCGTCCCGGCGAGAAGCTCTATGAAGAGCTTCTCATCAACGAGCTGACCACCCTCACGGCGCATCCGCGCATCCGCCGCAGCCTTGAGCCGGGGCTGAACATGGACGAATTGGAGCGCGAACTTTCGGCGCTGACGGTTGCGCTGGCGACGGCAGACCTCGATGCCATCCATGCCGTGCTGAAACGGACCGTTGAGGGCTACGTGCCCGACCGGCGGCATCTTGACGTACCCGCATCGCCCGGCGCCTCGCAGGGCGCCGCCGTAAGCCGCGTGCTGCATTGAACTACGCATCGGGATTTTCTTTGTTGCCTTTTGATCCCGCCAGCCCCCGCGACACCTCCAAGGCGAGATCGCGAAAGCGCGGGCGCTTGGCTTCGATGAAGGGCAGCGGGCGCGTCAGGTCGATGGCCGCGATGCCGAGACGCACCGTCAGCCCGCCGTTGAACATCCCCTGTCCGGCGCGGGCCGAGAGCCGCTTGGCAAGCCCCTGTCCGATGAACTGGCCTAAGAGGTCGTCGGTCAGCGCCAGGCCACCGCTGGCGACCACATAGGCGATGACGCGGCTGGCCAAGCGCAGCAGCGCGGCATAGCCCGGCCGGCCGCCGTAGATGGTCGCGATACGGCGCAACATGCGCAGATTTTCGTAGAGCACAAAGCCCATGTCGAAGATGGCGAACGGCGTGATGGCGGTCACAACCGCGACGCGCCGCGCCGATTGCGCGATGGCGCCCTTGGCCTGGTCGTCGACGACCGCCAGCAACTCGCGGTCGAGCAACGCGAGACGCTCCCGCCCGCTCATGATAGTCTTGTCGTGCTCGGCTAGGCGCGCGCGGGACCAGGCAAGCTCCGGGCGGCCGGCATAGAGCGCGCGCACCTCGACGGCGGTTGACATCAGCGCAGATTTGCCAGCGGTCTCGGTTGCCGCTTGCAGCGCCTGCTCAGCCGTTTTGCGCAAGGTCTGCAACCGGGCGAGCCGCAACACCCCGATCACTTCGCGGGCCAGCAACACCGTCAGCGACAGCAGCAGAATGCCGGCCAGGACGACCGCCACCCATCCGATCCAGTCGTTGCGCAGAAACAGGCCCCACACAAACGTCCAGAAGCGTAGCGCGAACGACATGATCAGGAGGCTGATGGCTGATCCGGCCAACCACAGTCCCCAGTTGATGCCGCGCTGCACGGCCGCGGCCGTTGGCATGCGCAGGGCCGGCGGCGCGGGTGGAGGCGCGGGTGCTCCGGGCTCGTCCGTCCCCTGATGGTCAAACCGGGGATCGTCCGCGCTTGCCGGCCGCAGACGCGGATCGTCCGGGTCGAAAATCTGGGGCTGCCGGTTCGGACTGTCGGTCATGCCAGTCGATCCCCAATCAGGAATTCAATTGCGCGGTCCAGCCGGATGTTCGGGAAAGGCGGCGCCGGTTGTGACGCCGTCGGAACGCTTAAGGGTGGCCGGAAGCGCGGAAACCGCAGGGCCCCGGTCAGGATCGCGCCGCCTGCCCCGAGGGCCTCGTCCGGATTGACCGGGAGGTCGCCGGGAAACAGAGCGATCTCCTGCGTCCCGTCGAAGGTGCGGGCGCCAAACACTTCACCGGCCATCGGCGTGCCCATGATGCAGGGGAGCGGCGTGGCCCCTTTTGCCCCAGCCATTTCGGCCTCGCGCGTGGCGCGGATGCCGGCCAGGGCCTGCACACGCACTTTGGCGCCAGCGAACTGCGCGCGGCCAATCGCCTTGCCGACCATTCGTCCAAGGATCGCCTCGAGCCGGTCGTGCGCCGTGTGGTGCAAGTGATCGGCCTTGGTGGCGGCGAACAGGATACGGTCGATTTTTCGCGACAGGATGGACGACAGCCAGGTATTGGCGCCAGGGCGGAACGCTGCGAGCACGGCGTCCAGTGATGTGCCGAGATCGGCCACCGCCGCCGGGCCGGCATCTAGCGCGCCGAGCGTATCAACCAGCACAATCTGCCGGTCCAGCCGGGAGAAGTGGTCGCGGAAAAACGGTTTCACCACGTGGGTCTTGTAGGCCTCGAAGCGCCGGGCGAGCAGCGCGGCGAGCGCGCCTTTGCGCTCCGTGGGCAGCGGAAAAAACGTCAGCGCAGGTGAGCCATCGAGATCGCCCGGCATCAGGAAGCGGCCGGGTGTGAGCCCCGTATAGACATGATCGCGCTGGCGGCAGGCGCGCAGATACCGACGATAGAGTTCGGCGCCCTTGATGGCGATCGGTTCGGCGTCGACCGGAGCGGTGTCCACCCCGCCAAGGAACTGAAGGAACGGCGCCGACGCCACATTACGATCGGTACGCGTTGCTTCCCGCAGGCACTCCTCCGACCATGCCTCGAACGTCTGCCCGAGCAAGGGCAAATCGAGCAGCCATTCGCCGGGATAGTCGACAATATCGACCGCCAGTCGCCGCGCGCCCGTCACATGCCGCCACAGGCTCTGGGGCGCATACTCCAGCGTCAGCCTGAGCTGGCTGATGCGCCGCGTGCTCTCGGGCCAGCGCGGCGGATCGGACATCAGCGCGCCGAGGTGGTCCTCGATCTGGAAGCGAGGCACATCATCGTCAGGCTGCGGCTCCAGCCAGGCGCGTAAAATCCGCCCCTCGCCCTGCGCGCGCAAAAACGGCAACCGTCCGCCAGCGATCAGATTGTGCACCAGCGCGGTGATGAAGATGGTTTTGCCGGCGCGCGCGAGCCCCGTCACGCCGAGCCGGACCGTCGGGCGCACCAGGTCGCTGGCATAGGCGCCAGCGTGGCGCAACGCATCGGTTGCGTCGGAAGGAAAGCGATCGAAGCGCATGGGGTCCCGCTGGCTCAATGCTTACAGTTAGTGCCGGGCATTGGCGGGTGCAAGGTTGGCGCGCGGCCTACTTCACCCCAAGCTTCTTCTGCAGGCTCGACGAACTGGTCGTGTACTGGAACACCACCTTCTTATCCGGATACACAATCCTGTTCGCGGCCTGGGCCATCAGCGCGGCCTCGTGGAAGCCCGACAGGATCAGCTTCAGCTTGCCCGGATAATGATTGATGTCGCCGATGGCGAAGATGCCCTTCTCGCTGCTCTGGAATTTCTCGGTGTCGACCGGAACCAGGTTGTGTTCCAGGTTCAGCCCCCAGTTCGCAATAGGCCCGAGCTTCATGGTCAGACCGAAGAACGGCATCATGCGGTTGGCGGCCAGCTTTATTTCCGAATTATCGGCCTTGCGGATGGTCACCTCTTCCAGCTCGGCGCCCGTCCCCTTCAAGGTCGTGGCTTGGCCGATCACCAGGTTCACCTTGCCCTCGGCCACCAGCTCGCGCATGTCGTTGACAGATTTTGGCGCGGCGCGGAATTCGTCGCGGCGGTGCAGCAAGGTGAGGGATTTTGCCACTTTCTGCAGGTTGAGCGTCCAGTCGAGCGCGCTATCGCCGCCGCCCACGATCAGGACGTCCTTGCCTTTGAAGGCGTCCATTTTCCGGACCGAATAGAACACCGACGTGCCCTCGAAGGCCTCGATGCCCGGGAGCGGCGGGCGCTTGGGCGTGAAGGAGCCGCCACCGGCCGCGATCACAGCCACCTTGCAGCGGAAGGCCGTGCCGGCGTCGGTCGTCACATGGAAACGGCCGTCGGCCTCGCGCTTCAAGCTATCCACCTGCTGGGAATAATGGAACGCCGGCTTGAACGGCTTGGCCTGCAGCATGAGGGCGTCGGTCAGTTCCTGGCCACTGACGATCGGGAGCGCGGGAATGTCGTAGATCGGCTTTTCCGGATAGAGCTCCGTGCACTGACCGCCGGCGCGGTCGAGGATATCGACGACGTGCGCCTGGATATCGAGCAGCCCCAGTTCAAAGACGGCGAACAAACCGCAAGGGCCGGCGCCGATGATGAGCGCGTCGGTTTCGATCGGGGCGGCGTGGTCGTGGGCGGTCATGCTGGCAAGGGCTCCTGAAACGGATAAATGGGTTGCGGCCTTTAAAGGCAGCAAAACGCGGCGAAGGCAAGCGGCCGCCCCGACATGGGATTGCCGTCAGCGCGGCTGCGCGAAAGCACCATTGCGCACCGAGGATTGGAGCCAGCGTGCCGATTGCGCAAAAAGCTGAAACCTCAGGCCTGTTTTTCCGGAATGCGTACAATCAGGCCGTCATACTCGGGCTTGACCTTGATCTGGCACGACAGGCGCGAGGTCGGGCGTACATCGTGCGCGAAATCGAGCATGTCCTCTTCCATCTGCGAGGGCTCTCCGGTCGCGGCCTTCCAGGCGTCGTCGACATAGACGTGGCAGGTGGCGCAGGCGCAGGCGCCGCCGCATTCGGCCGTGATGCCAGGTACAGAATTGCGGATCGCCATCTCCATCACGGTAAAGCCGTTCTCGGCGGCGATCTCGTGGCGGGTTCCGTTGTATTCGATATAGGTGATTTTCGGCATTCGGGGGCGGAGGCTCCATAGGCGGCGACGAGAGCGCTTCCGGAAAAGTGTGAAGCGATTTTCCGAAAAGAAGCGCGACCAATCAAGATCTTAGAGCCTTGAGGCGATTCGAAGAAAAACTGAAAGGCTCTAGCGAGGCGCCTCTATAGGGCAAAGCGGCGTGCGCCGCCACCCTGGGCGAAGATGGGTGAACAAGGGTGGGCTGAGCGCTTCTGCGAAGCCCACCGCAACAAACGGTACGGCCGCAGTGGGCTTCGCGAAGAAACTCAGCCCACCGCCGATTCCGTTAGTCCAGCTCCCCAGGACGGGTGAAACTCACCAGGGTGCCGGTCCCTGCCACCACATCGCCCCAGCTTTCGACATCGAAGCTGATCACTACCAGCCCAGAGGTCGGCAATTTGCGGCCCAACAAGCCGATGCGGTCCTGCGGGCCTTGGGCGATCAGGTCGAGGGCGAGTGCGTGCAAGCCCGGGTTGTGGCCGATTATCAGGACGTGGTTGTCGCGCTTTTTCGATGCGTGCAGATGCTTCAGCAACATGAGCGGGCCAGCCAGATAGAGTTCTTCGGGATGATCGATCGCGGGCTTGCCGGCAAGATGGGGTGCCAGGTGCGCGAGTGTCTGACGCGTGCGCTTGGCGGGCGAGCACAAGACGCGGCTGGGAGCGAGCCCGGATGAGGCCATCCAGGCACCCATAGTGGCTGCGTTCTTGTCGCCGCGTTTGTTCAAGGGGCGATCGAAATCTGGCCCATTGTAGTCGTCATGCGTCGATTTGGCGTGGCGCAGCAGCGACAGCGTCAGACCGCCTTTGCCTCCTGTTTTCGACATCAGCCCCTCCTGCGACCCAACTTGGCAAAACGCACGGCTTCCTCGGCAGCCCGGAACAGCGCCTCGGCCTTGGCGCGGCACTCGGCCAGCTCCATGTCCGGGGAACTATCCATCACAATGCCCGCGCCAGCCTGCACATGCATGATTCCATCTTTCAACAACGCCGTGCGCAGCACGATGCAGGTATCCATCTGGCCGGTCGCCGAGAAGTAGCCCACGCATCCCCCATAGGGACCGCGCTTGTCTTGCTCCAACTCGTCGATGATCTGCATCGCCCGCACTTTTGGCGCGCCCGAGACGGTGCCGGCCGGAAATCCCGCCATCAACGCGTCGATGGCGTCATGCGCCTTGTCGAGCCGTCCGGTCACGTTCGAAACGATGTGCATGACGTGGCTGTAGTATTCCAGGAAGAACTTGTCGGTGACTTTCACCGAGCCGATCTCGGCGACGCGGCCGACGTCGTTGCGGCCGAGATCGAGCAGCATCAGGTGCTCGGCCAACTCCTTCTCGTCGGCCAGCAGTTCGGCGGCCAACGCCTTGTCCTCTTCGGGCGTTTTGCCCCGTGGCCGGGTGCCGGCGATGGGTCTGATCGTGATTTCACCATCGCGCGCGCGCACCAGGATCTCCGGTGAGGAGCCGACCAGGGCGTAGGCGCCAAAATCGAGATGGAACAGGAAGGGTGAAGGGTTGGTGCGGCGGAGGGCGCGGTAGAGCGAGAAGGACGGCAGCGCAAACGGGGCCGAGAAGCGTTGCGACAGCACAACCTGGAAGATGTCTCCGGCGAGAATGTATTCTTTGGCCTGACGAACCATTTTCATGTAGTGCGCAGGCGTCGTATTGCCGGCCGGCAGAGCGATGGCCCCGGCAGACTGCGGCTCGCTGGCCGCCAAATGCGGGAGCGGACCCTCCAAAGCCGTGACGACATTTGAGAGCCGTTCCGTAGCGGCGGCCAAGGCGGCATCCGCCGTAACGCCTTTGACGGGGCGCACCGGCGTGCAAACCAGCATCTCGTCCTTCACCGCGTCGAAGATCACCACCAGCGTGGGACGCATCAGCAGGCTGTCGGGCACACCATAGGGATCGGGTCTATCCGCCGGGAGCTTCTCCACCAACCGGACGGTGTCGTAACCCATGTAGCCGAACACGCCGGCGGCCATTGGAGGCAGGCTAGCGGGCAGGTCGACGCAGGACTCATCGAGCAAGGCGCGCAAGGCTTTCAGTGTGCCGCCCTTCATCGGTTTGAACTTGGTCGGATCGCGCTCGGGCGTGCGGTTGATTTCCGGCTTGTCGCCGAATGCGCGCCAGATGATGTCGGGAGCAAAGCCGATCACCGAGTAGCGCCCGCGCACGGCCCCACCCTCGACGGATTCCAATAGGAAACTCATCGGCCGGTCGCTGACCAGTTTCAGCGCCGCCGAGACTGGGGTTTCCAGATCGGCGACCAGCCGTGTCCAAACCACTTGCGGCGTGTCCGCCTCATAGCGGCGCGCAAACGTCCGCGCCTCAGGCTGGACCGCGATGGGCTGGTCGGTTGCGGGCGCTCGGGTCACAGCTACTGATCCGAGCCACCATCAGAGGCAGCGTTGCCGACCATCTGGCGGAACAGGGCTTCGTTGCGGGTGAAACCCAGAGACGACTGCAACCCGGTTATGTACTGCGCTTCGGTGGCGCCGGCCAGTTGTTGCGCCAAGGCCTTGCTGGCCGCTTTTGCCTTCTCGGCCTCCAGAGGTTTGGCGGGCGTGACCCCGGTCAGGCGGAACACAACGCGTGACGTGCCGTCGGCTGCCGGGGTCGAGGCGACAGCGCCCTTGGCCTGCGCAAAGCTCAGCTGGATGGCGGCAGAGGGCAGGTCGGCGTTCTTGGCCGTGCGGGTCAGATCCTTGGCGGTCTTCACCTCCAGGCCCAATTCCTTGGCGAGTTTTGCGAGGTCCTCGCCCTTGTTGGCACGGCCGGCGAGCTCGCCTGTGAACTTGGAGAGCGCGGCCGCCGTATCGGCTTCCAGCGCGGCCTTTTCGACATCCGCCCGCACCTCGGCGAAGTCCTTCACGCGCGTGGGCTTTACCTCCTTCACTTCCACCCAGGCCCAGCCGTCCTTGCCGAGATCGACGGGATCGGTCTCGACCCCGACATCGCCGGCGAAACCGGCTTTCAGAAGGGCCGGCAGATTGGAAAGGGCGGTCGACAGGGGTTTGCCATCCGTACCCTCACCGGCAGCGGAGGCCAAAGGAAGATCGGTGTATTTGAACGGGTATTTGGCCGGCAGTTCTTTCAACTGCTTGCCGCCGGCCCGGTCGTCCTCGATCTTGGCGCGAAAATCGATCAGCTGCTTGAGGGCAAGCTCGCGGGCTCGCGCATCCTTGATCTTTACCTTCACCTCTTCAAAACTTGTCATGCTGCCGGTCTGGATCTCGGTCACGCGCACAATGGCGGTGGCAAGCGCGCCGTCGATCGGATTGCTGACCTTGTCCGTTTCCAGCTTGAAGGCGGCCTCGGCAACAACGCTGTCGATCAGGTCTTTCTTGGCGATCAGCCCGCGGTCGACGTCCTTGTCGGCTAGGCCCATGTCCTTGGCGACGGCCATGAAATCCTTGCCAGTTTTGAGGGCCGCAAAGGCCTTGTCGGCGGCCGCTTTGTCTTGGAAGCTCATCAGCTGCACATGGCGCCGCTCAAGCTTTTCGTATTGGGATTTGTTGGCTTGGTAGATGCCTTTGGCGTCGTCATCGGACACCGCGATGGTGCCTTTGATGTCGTCGGGTGAGGCCATGAAAACACCAAGTGCCCGGGACTCGGGCGCGCGGTACTCGTCCTGGTGCGCCTCAAAGTAGGCCTTCAGTTTGGCTTCATCGGGCTTGGCGGGAGCCGGCGCCTTGCTGGCGGGCACGCTGACATAATCGATGCTGCGCTGCTCGCCCTGGAATTGGTTGACGGCTTCGACCAACGCCATTGGCGCCGGCGCACCCACGGTCAGGCTGCCCACCAGCTGGTCGCGGATGTTGTCGCGTTTCACGGTGGAAAAGTAGCTGGATTCAGACATCTGGCGGTTTTGCAGCGCGAATCGGAACGCCGCCGGATTGAACTTTCCATCCGGCCCTTGAAACGTCTTGTCGCTTTGCACGAGGTTGAGCAGCGCATCGTCGCTGAGCCCCAGATTGAGCGTGCGGGCGTGCCCATCCACCAGCAGGCCCGAGATGATACGCTCGTCGAGCCCGCGCTGGTGCGCTATCGCCGGGTCGATGCGGCGCCCCGTCTCCTGCTCAAGCTGCGCCAGTTCCTGATTGAAAAGATTGCGATAGGTGTCAGAGGTGATGTTCTGTCCGGCCACCTGCAGCAGTGTGTTGGTTCCACCGCCGTCCTGATTGTAGCGCACGCCCCAGACCATGAAGCTGACGACGAGCAGACCCATCAGAAGCTTGGCCAGCCAGCTGTTGGCGCCCTGGCGCAATGTGTCGAGCATGAGTTGTTGGATCCTTGGCGATCGCGTAAGAGCGTGCGGTGTTGCGATTGGATTTGGGGCCGGCAGGCAGCACCCTGTTCGGGAGCGTTATAGGTAGGCCTCATCCGACCGGCAAGACGTTAGAGTGAAAAGACAAACGGCAAATTGGGGTTGGCAATGCGTCCTTTGGTGGCAGGAAACTGGAAAATGAACGGGCTGCACGCCAATCTCGGCGAGGCCGGCGCGTTGGCCGAAGGGCTGGCGGCGGGTGGCGAGGCCAAGTGCGACGTCATGCTGTGCCCGCCGTTTCCGCTTATTTCGGGACTGGCGGCAGCGGTTTCGGCGCGTGGTGTCAAGGTCGGGGCACAGGATTGCCACGCCAATCCGACCGGCGCCCATACCGGCGACGTCTCGGCCGAGATGCTGGCCGATGCCGGGGCGACCGCTGTGATTGTAGGCCACTCCGAGCGCCGCGCCGATCATGGCGAACAAGACCGCGATGTGAAGGCCAAGGCTGAGGCCGCGTTGCGGGCGGGGTTGATCGCGATCGTTTGCGTGGGCGAGACCGCGGGGCAGCGCCAATCCGGGTTAACCTTGGAAGTGGTCGCCCGCCAACTGGCCGGCTCGCTGCCAAAGGGGGCGACTGCGGCCAACGCCGTGATCGCCTATGAGCCAGTCTGGGCCATCGGTACCGGGTTGACGGCGAGCACGGCCGATGTCGCCGAGGTGCACGCCATGCTGCGCCAGAAGCTGTCGGTCCTTATGGGGGCGGAGGGGGTTGCCGTACGCATCCTCTACGGCGGTTCGGTAAAGCCCGCCAATGCCAAGGAGCTGATGTCGATTCCAGATGTGAACGGCGCGCTGGTCGGCGGCGCCAGCCTGAAAGCCGCCGATTTTCTAGGCATTATTGCCGCCTACCGGGGTTGAGCTTCAGATCGACGCGTTCAGCTTGCCGGACGCAAGCCACCGTGGCATCGAAGGCAGACGTTTGGACCGGGGGCAGATTTGGTGCGTAGGACTGTTCTGATCGGTGGCATTTCTTTGATGATCGGCGCGGGCTCGTGGCCGCCGGGTGCGACCGCTCGCCCACTCGAGTCGGCAGTCTGTGCCGGTCTCGACAAGGAAAAGACCGCTTTGGAAACGGCCGGCGTCGCGGCCGATCTGCACCTGAATCCGGACGAGGCCAAGGCGCTTGCCGCCGACAAGCTGCAGCGCGTTCAACGCTATGTGCAGATCTCGGCCGACGTGCTGTTTCGCTGCCCTATTTCCGTTACGATCACGCCGGTGGCTGCGCCGGCCGCTGACACAGGCGCTGGCACGAAACCGGCCAAGGTCGCCGATACGGCGACCAGCAAAGCCACTCCGGACAAGAAACCGATCTCAGCCGCTAAAGCGCGCCCGGCCGCAAAGTCGGCCAAGCCCAAGCGCTGACGGCCGCCCGCGTCATCACGCCTGAGGGAATTTTTTTGGCTGGGAAATCTCGTCGCAGAGGTTCCAATCCATGCAAAAAACGCGTATCAGCTATGCGAAAGTATGATCCAGGTGTTCTCCTAGGCCGCGTTAGATTTCACGAACGCGTGATCGATTTCGATAAAAAATACGTACAAGTCACAAAGAACAAAAATGCAACTTGCGGCTCAACCGTGAGTTTCATTGCCAGACAGCGCCAGTTGCCACAATTGCCGAGCCTTGGCCGTTCACAAGGCGTTTACTCGTACGAGCGACAAGTATGTGTGCAACTACAGATTGTTTGATCGCTCTAATTTCGTTAGGCAATCTCATGCAC
>JAYUAJ010000536.1:0-6580 GCA_043741375.1 Hyphomicrobiaceae bacterium
GATCGCCGGGCAGTCGGTGCAGGGCCCAGGACGCCGCCAGCAACGCGCGCCCAAAGCGGGCTTTTACGTTGCGTAAGGCCCACATGCTTGCATTTTTGATTTGCCAACTCAAAAATGCAAGGATCAGGTTTGGTGATCGTTTGAAGCTCCGCAAGAAACTCAAATTGAGCCTCTTGCGGAGTAACGAGCACCTAGGCCCTTGCGCCGGCCCTAGCCTCGCGCGCAGCAATCTCGGCGGCGCGCTTCTTGATGGCGTCGCCGGTCGGCGGGCCGGCGAAGCGTTGGCCGCCGAGCATGGCGGTCAGGCCTAGCATGGCGAGAATTGCCACGCCCATGAGGATCGCGCCTTCCTGGTCTAGGCCGAGCAACGTTTTGCCGCCGGAGAAGCTGAACCCGGCCATGCACCAGTACACGGCCGCGATCGTAACCAACGCCAGCAGCCAGCCAATCGGCTTTACGCCTTCCATTGACTGCCAGAAAGCAGCCAGACCCAGCACCATGATGATGGTCAGATACATGACCTTTTCCTGCGGTGGCTGGAAGCCAACGAAGATCAGCACGGCACAGCCAATGATGGCGAGAATCGACACCAACACCGACGCTCCGCCAAGACTAAACGGTCCCTTTTGCGTCCAGTCGCCACCCATTTCAGCCCGCATACCCGCAGCAATCGGCATCAGGTAGGAGATATAGAGGAACACGGCGCAACCGGTTGAGAGCACCAGGAAGGCACCGCCATAAAGCGTGGCAAGAACCGATAGGATGCCACCGACCCAGACTGCCGCTCCGGGTGTCTGGAAGGTCGCGCTGACCTGTTTCAGCGTGTCCGACATCGGCAGTCCGCCATCACGAGCAAAGGCGTACATCATGCGCGAGGTGGAGGTGAGGCCGGCCAGGGCGCACAGGAAGTTTGAGACCACGATGCCGATGATCAGAAGGGCCTTCAGCGCCGCCGGCATCGCCGATGACGACATCAACCAGTTGAACGACCCCCAGCCCTGCTTGGCTGCCGCCGTAACGCCGTCGGTCACAACGCCGGCAGTGTCCTTCTGATCAGGCAGCGCGAGCACGAACGCACACACCATGATGTAGCCGACCAGAAACGACCAGAACACCGAGCGGATCATGCCCTTGGGCACTTCGCGCGGCGCATTGCGGGTTTCCTCCGAAGTGTGCGCTGAGGCGTCGAAACCAGTTACGGTGTAAACGCCATAAAGCAAGCCGATACCCAGCACATAGAGCGACGAGGTCGCCGCCGGCCATACCCCTCCACCAGCATCACCGGTGAAGTTGGTGTAGGTGAACAAACGGCCGAAGTGCATCGACGGCGCAAAGGCCAAGAGGCTGATCGTCAACAACGCGGCCGTCGCCAGGATCAGATAGCCGCTGATATCCGTGAGGATCGTCGTCAAACGCAAGAAGTAGTGGTTAAGGATGACCTGGACCAGCGTGATCACGGCAATAAAGATCGATTGCGTCCACCAGCCCTGGTCGAACGCCGCCGCAGATACCCAGCCCTTGGCCGCCACATCCCATCCCATGACCTGCGTCAAGAACAGGTCCCGGAACAGGAGGAACACGCCCATATTAACCGAGGACACCACGAAGATCAGACCGAGCAGATTGAACCAGGCCGCTGCCCAGCCCCAGCCGCGTCCGCCCAGGATCGAGGACCAATGGTAGATGCCACCGGCCGTCGGATAAGCCGAGGCGATCTGGCCCAGAGCTGCCGCAACCAATAGCGCAAAGCCGCAGGCGATCGGCCAGCCAAAGCCGATTGAGGCGCCGCCGCCAGCGCTAAGCGCGGCAGGGAACGCCGTGATGCCGCCGGCCACAATGCAGATGATGGCGAACGAAATAGCAAAATTCTGGAACGGCCCCATGCGCCGGGGCAGCTCCTGTGCATAGCCCATCTCATGCAGGTGTTTGGTATCTTCCTGCCTTTGGGCGTCTGAATAGCCAATATCACTCATCGTCTTCCCCCTCGGGTTTTTCGCCAACAGTTTGGCATCGGAGCGAGCGCTGTCCCAACGCCGCTCCCGGCCACAGACTCAGCGATGGCGCCGAACCGGTGTCGTGATCACATTCGACACCCGGGCTACCGGAAATGTCAAACTAAAGACGCAATTTGTGAGGTTTGCCAGTGCTTAAACGGGTCTGAGCAGCTCGCTTAGCAGCCGGTCGGCTCCATATTGCGCTGCAGCATCGCCGAAATAGTCGCGCAGCGCCGCCGCAACGGCCGACGGTTCGCCCTGGGCGGCCGCGAAATCGGCGAAGTAGCCGAGGTCTTTTTGTGCGTTTGCGAAAGAAAATACATAGCCGCCGAAATCGCCCTGCAGCGCCGGCGTCATGATGCGCTCAAGCGACCCGGACCGCGCCGCGCCAGCCATCATGATGTCGTAGAGCTTTTGCCAGTCCAGGCCCTCTTTGCGCGCAATGGAGTAGGCCTGCAACACCAGCGCACATTGCCCGACGGCGACGAGGTTGTTGAGCAGCTTGGCCCGGTGTCCGGCGCCGGGCGGACCCATATGGTGGACCACGCGGGACGTGGCCTCGAGCCAAGGTTTTACGCGCGCGAAGTCCGCGTCGGTCGCGCCGACCATGGAGGCGAGTTCGCCCTTGGCGGCGTGTTGCGCCCCGCCACCGACCGGAGCGTCAGCCCACCCGATGCCACGCGCGGCCAGTTCGGCGGCCAGGCGCACGGTCGAGTCCGGGACCGAGGTCCCGGTATCGACGATAATCTGACCGGGCTGCAGAGCTTTGCCGAGAGCGGAGAGAGCGGCCTCGACTTGCGGTGTCCCGTTCACGCACAAAAAGATCGCGTCCTGCCCCACGGGGAGATCTGCAAGCGACGACGCCTCGCGTGCGCCCTTGGCGACCAGGTCGTCGACCGGCGCACGGTTCCTGTGCGCAACGACTGTCAACGCCTGCCCGGCGCCCATGAGCCGCTCCGCCATACCGTGACCCATGATGCCGACGCCGATGAAGCCGATACGGGACATTGGGCACACTCGTTTCGCACTGAATTACGTGTTGTCATCCCGGGCGCGGCACCATGAAGAATGCTGCAGCGCATCCGGGATGACAATGGGTGGTTCAAGAGCAAAGAAAATGCCACTAGCCGATCGTCTTCAACCCGCCCATGTAGGGCTGCAGCACGTCGGGTACTGTCACAGTTCCGTCCGCCTGTTGATAGTTCTCCAGCACCGCCACCAGCGTGCGTCCAACGGCGAGGCCTGAGCCGTTCAGCGTGTGCACGAAGCGGGTTTCCTTGGCGCCCTTGGCCTTGAAGCGGGCGTTCATGCGCCGGGCCTGGAAATCGCCGCACACCGAGCAGGATGAGATCTCACGATAGGCGTTCTGACCCGGCAGCCAGACTTCGATGTCGTAGGTTTTCTGGCTGCCAAAACCCATATCGCCAGTGCACAGCAGCATGGTGCGGTAGGCGAGGCGGAGGCGCTTGAGCACGGTCTCGGCGCAGGCGGTCATGCGCTCGTGCTCGGCGAGGCTCTGTTCTGGCGTGGAGATGGAGACGAGCTCGACCTTGGAAAACTGATGCTGGCGGATCATCCCGCGCGTATCGCGTCCCGCCGCGCCCGCCTCGGAGCGGAAGCACGGCGTCCAGGCGGTGAGGCGCATGGGGAGGTCGGCCTCATCGATGATGCTTTCACGGACGAGATTGGTGAGTGGGACTTCAGAAGTTGGAATAAGCCAGAGACGCTCGCGCTTCTCAGTAGCGGTTAAATGATCTTCATACAAATTAGGTAGTTTATCGTTTAGTTGATTAAACGCCGTTTCCAGTGACCATCCGTCTGCCTCGGCCTTCACCAGAACTTCAGCTTCCCACTTATTAAGCTTGGCGTTGAAATCTGACTGATCTTTCGACAGTTTTCCGGTGCTAAATAGGTCGTCCTCGAACTTCGGCAGTTGTCCCGTCCCGTACATCGCGTCATCGCGCACCATCAGCGGCGGGTTGACTTCGGTGTAGCCAAACTCCGTAGTATGCAGATCGAGCATGAAATTGGCGAGGGCACGCTCCAACCGCGCCAGCTGGCCCTTGAGGTAGACAAACCGCGCGCCGGAAACTTTCCCGGCAGTCTCAAAATCCATCAGCCCGAGGGCTTCGCCGATCTCGAAATGCTGCTTCGGGCTGTTTGTCCAAGAGAATTTCGGCGGTTCGCCGACGCGGCGCACTTCCTTATTGCCCTTTTCGTCGGCGCCGTCCGGGACTTCGGCAAGCGGAAGGTTCGGAATCACCGACAGTTTGTCCGTCAGCGCCTTGTCGAGTGCGCGCTCCTGCTCTTCGCCCGATGCGATGGCTTCCTTGAGCGCCGCGACTTCGGCCATCAGCTTGTCAGCCGTGGCATTGTCCTTGGCCGCCTTAGCCTTGCCGATGTCCTTGGAGGCGGCGTTGCGACGCCCTTGCGCGTCCTGCAGTTTGGTGACAACGGCGCGGCGCTCTTCGTCGAGCTTGAGGACATCAGCCGAGCCCGGGGGCAGCCCGCGCCGGGCAAGGCCGGCATCGAAAGCAGCGGGGTTGTCGCGGATCCATTTGATGTCGTGCATGGGAAAAGCCGGTGTGTTGATGGGCTGGCGGCTGACTTGGTGTCAGGCACTTGTGGCGATGCAGGGTTCCATACGACGGCGGACTGAGAGGCCACAAGTGCCTGACACCCAGTAAGACACCCAGTGACCGCCGGCGGTCACCTACACCGAAGCCGCATCCCGCTTGGCCTGAGCGAGCGCTTTCTGCTTCTCGACCCACTTCACCGCCTGGATCGATCCCTCGTAGAGCAGCACTGTCGGCAGCGCCATGCCGATCATGCTGAGGGGATCGGGCGGGGCGAGCATGGCAGCGACGCCGGTGATGCCGAGGTAGGCGTAGCGCCACTGTTTGCGCAGCAACTCGGCCGTCACCACGCCTGCGCGCGCCAGCAGCGTCAGGATCACCGGCAGCTGGAACATGATGCCGAAACCGATGATCAGCGTCATGATCAGGCCAAGATACTCGCTGACCTTGGCGGTCAGCTTGATCGCCACCACCCCGTCGCCGCCAGCCTGCTGCATGGAGAGGAAGAACTTCATGGCGGCCGGCATGGCGAGGAAATACACCATCGCGGCACCGAGCAGGAACAGGATTGGCGTCGCAACCAGATAGGGCAGAAACCCTGCCCGCTCGTTCTTATAGAGGCCGGGAGCAACAAACGCATAGATCTGGGTTGCGATGATCGGGAAGGCGAGGAAGATCGCTCCGAACAGCGCCAGCTTCATCTTGGTAAAGAAGAACTCCTGCGGCGCAGTATAGATGAGTTCGATCGAGGTATCGGGCCCCGACAGCGGCCGGTGGGTGGGGTCGAACAGGCGGATCAGCGCATCGAACAGCGTCGTGTTGGTCGCTGCCTGCTGATAGGGCTCCAACAGGATGTTGTAGATCGGCGAGGCGAAGTAAAAGCAGACCAGGAACGCCGCCAGAATGGCGGCAACGGCGGTCAGTGTTCGCTTGCGCAGCTCGGCAAGATGATCGAGCAGCGGCGCGCGCGAAGCTTCCACCTCGTCCGTGCCGTCGCGGCGGTTCGGGTCGGGCGGCACCTGGGCCGGCAGATTGGTTGCGTCTTGAGCCACGCGTGATCAGCCTTCTGAACCAGCTGGCGAACCGGCGGATTTTTTCCAGGCGGACGCCGCGCGCTGCGCCACCGATCCGCGTCCCGCGCGCACCACTTCAATGCCGTCGGAACGGGGGCGGCTGCCATTCAGCGCAGCAGCAACTGGTCTTTCGGCGACATCGGGAACGGCGTTGATTTTGGCAGGCTCCGTGGCAATGGCCGGCGCCGGCCCCCGCATCGCTGCCGTCGAGGCTTCCTCAACCGGGAGCGCGGACGAAACCGACGGTATGATCTGCCCGGTGGGGCTGTTCGGCAGCGTCGGCGACGCGACAGGGGTGGACGCCACCGGGGCGGTTACCGCGTCGCGCAGCGCACGCTCGGTGTCGGCCATCGAGGCCGTCTTCTCGATGTCGCGCATCTCCGACTGCACGCTCTTTTGCAGTTCGGCCAGCTCGGATTCCCGCAACGCCTCATCCACCTGGCCACGAAACTCCTGCGCCATGCGCTTTGCCTGGCCGACGTATTTGCCGATGTTGCGCAACAGCGCTGGCAGGTCTTTGGAGGGCACCAGCACGATCGCCGCCAGCGCGAACATCAGCAGGTGGCTCCAGTTGAAGTCGAACATCGAATAAACCTGTCTGCGCTCGCGAGGGTTCTCGTCGCCGCTTCGCCTAGACCTTTTCGCCGCGATCCAACGACTTTGGCGTCTCGGTGGCAGCCGGTTTGTCGTCCTCGTCGGCCATGCCCTTCTTGAAACTCTTAATGCCCTTGGCGACGTCGCCCATGATCGAGGAGATCTTGCCGCCGCCGCCAAACAGCAGCGCAGCGATGCCGATCAGGATCAGCCAGTGCCACATGCTGAACGAGCCCATGTTCTCTAACTCCTGTTGGGGCGCCGGCCGTTCGCGGCCGTACCCGCAGTTGGTTTGCGCTAGATATCGCAGAAAGGGCGCCCAGCCGCAAGCCGCCGGGCTTGG
>JAYUAJ010000537.1:0-6543 GCA_043741375.1 Hyphomicrobiaceae bacterium
TAAGCAATAACCCGCAAGAGTTGCAGCAGCAAGACTCACCCCAGCCGTTCTGCACACCCGCCCTTTGACGGCGCATCATCCGGCGACGCCAATTCGCCACCACTCACCTGCGCAGCACCAGTCTTATCGCCCTCCTCACCGAGTCATCACGGCCCCGGCTTGGGCACCGAGTAGGTCGGGTTCTCGTTGGCGGCACCGGCGCCGCGGCACAGTTCCAGCGACTTGGCGAGCGGCCCTTTCTTGAGCGCCTCTGACGCCGATTGCAGCGTTGGTGCGATGCTCTCCAGTTCCTTGGCGCGGCCGGTCAGGGAATACATCATCGCGCAAGCGGTGCAGTTGTTCTCGTTCAGCACCTGCGCCGCCCATTGCCAGCTGGACGTGATCGAGGCGCGCGCGGCAAAGCAGCGATCCGGATAGCCGCTGTGCGCCGAGATCAGGTTCTGCGCCACATGCGAGAGATGCCAACCCAGCGTCAACGGAAAGTCCGTGAAGTTGAGCCGGAACACACGCGCATCGCCATCGAGGCCGGCGTAGATGCGGCGGTCCGCGCGGTCGCGGATGCAGTCGGGACAGAACTTGCGATACTCGCGTCCGAGCGAGACCAGGCCGCGTTCGGAGCGCGTGTTGAGCAGCGTCAGCATCGGGCTCATCAACTCGTCCCAGCCGGTGCGCGAAGTGCTGGCCTCGCGCAGTTTGGTGGCATTGGGCGTGTTGACCGGATCCTGCAGCGCATCGTCCGGGGTCAGCACCATCAACTGTACGTGGACATCGGGATCGGGGTGCCCCAGCTCCTTTTCCTGCGCCACATAGTCTTCCAGCAGCGTCACAAGATCATGGGCGGTATCGATGCCCGAGGACTCGAAGTAGGCGCCGTCGACAAACCGATACTGCTCCACGCCGCGCCGCCAGGAGGCTGCCGGCAATATCCAAGGAAAGCGCGATCCGATACCCACTGCGGTGCTAAGCGGAATATCAGCGCGCACCACCGAGTTGAAGGTCTGCAGGCGGGCGGACGCTTCCTGGAAAAAGCGGAATGGCGTGATGATGGTCCGGATGCCGGTCGACACCTGGGCCGCATTCAACACCACCGCCGGCGCTGTCTGATCGGCCTTCCAGTGATCATAATAGCTGCCCACGAACGGATTCTGGGTCGCTTCCGGAATCGACTCGCTCCAGGCGCGCTCGAATGCCGCCTCAAGCGCGCGCGCGCGATCGAACTGCTTGATCGGGAACGGCAGGACCCGCTGCAGGAGGTCGGGAAAGAAACCGGCCGCCGCCAGGGGCGCGATGAAATCGCGGCCAAGGAAATCATTCGAGCGTAGCTCGTACCACCCCGGGGGCTGCGGTCCGAACGCGCATTTGGGCTCGGCCACGCTTGGGTTCTTCAGCTTCACCAGCGACGAGAATACCGCCGCGCCCAGGCCGCCACCCGAGACCGCGCTGATGGCAAAGACGTGCTGGGCAAAGGCCGGGCAACGATCCTGCATGCGCCCGAGCGTGAGTGCGGCGTGCTGGGCGGCATAGAGCCCGCCTCCCTCCGCCGCTACCAGGTAGATCGGATACGGCTCATTGCGGGATTTGAAGTAGGCCCGGTCAGGACGGCTGTCGAGCCACTCGCGGAACGCCTGGGCCGAGTTGGGGAGCGCTTTGAACCCGGTCTTGAGGGTACGGATCTCGTGATTGTCGTTGAGATCGAACGCTGTCGACAGCAGCCCCGTGATGACAAGCAACGACATGGCCGGAAAATGCGTCCGGTCGTAGATGTTGGTGAGTACGGTCAGGAAAAAGGCAAAGCACATCAGGAACAGGTTGAAGATGGCGAAGGTGCCCAGCTGATTGGCCAGCAGGCCGTACTTGGTCGGGTCGCTAAAGAAGAAGGCCGAGAACGCCAGCACCAATGCAATGGTGAGGGCATAGAAGAACAACCGCACGGGCAGGCCATAGACCCATGGGTTGGGGTCGTCGTGCTTTTGCGGTTTCCCGGCGGTACGAAGATACGTCAGCGCGAGCACCAGCAGCCCAAGGGCCAAGGCGATTAAGGCGCCCGCGATGAGCAGCTGGTGCGCAAAGGCGTAGTCGTCGGCCGTGGCGCGGATGGTCGGCACCAGGTCCGGCATTACGGATTCGATCCAGGGCGAAATCTCGATCGGGGTTAGCAGCTGGCCCGCGCGCCATTGGCCGAGCGCCGTGGCAAGCATGGGCGCGGCACCCAGCAGCCGCGGCAGCCAACGCAGCAGGAACCCCGTGACGGAGCCCTCTGTCACGCCCTCCGGTTGCCAGCGGTAGGTGAGCTGCCGGCTGAGGTACCAGATGAACATGCCGCACAGAAACAGGGTCGCATAGGCCAGGATGACTTGCGGCATGAAGCGGGCGCGGTCAAGCGCCAGCGCGCGCATGATTTCCAGCGACTGATCGGGCAACGCCAGCAGCACGGAGCCGATCAAAACGGCGATGATGGGGCCGCGCAAGACGTAGATGGGGGTAACAAATTGCGTAATGAAGGCCATCGCCCGATTGAGACCGTTCATTCACGATACCCCCAAAGCAACACTTCCTGCCGAGCCATCCTTGACCGTCGGCCGGCTTCTCGTCCCTCCGGCTTAGAGCACAGTTGCCGGCCCCGCTCAATGTGGCCAAGGCGACGTTAACCGCGGCGAGGGCTACTGTGGCCAATTGGCCGCTGGCGAGATGCCACGCTTAAGGCCGCCAGGGTCGCGTTTGAACTGGCCCGCCGCTTGCATTCCCCCTCCTGAGATCGCATCGCGCGTGCGGTGCCAGCGGGAGATTAGGTCATGGATCCGAATTCAGTCATGTTTGCCCTGGTCGCGGGCGCGTTTGTCGGCACATTCCTGGGCTTCATGCTCAGCGGCGAAGGCTATGGCTGGTGCTTCAACGCGCTGTCCGGTGCGCTGGGCGGTGTGTTCGGTAGTCAGTGGATTGCCGCCAGCCAGGCCGATATGGGGCCAATCGCCAATGCGGTTGTGGCTGCCTGCATCGCCTCCAGCATGACGGCGCTGGTGCTCAAGACGTAAGGGTTAACGAGAGCGAAGGCGGGCTGTTGCCCGCGCGCCTGTCCCAATTTGCGCCATTCGCCTCGTGCTGGCACTCTGGCCATCGCGCCGTTCGCTAGATCTCGCTCACCGCCACCCAGCGCTTTTCCGCATGCGACTTGTGTGCTGCTTCGATCACCTGGTTCACCAGCATGCCATCGTGAAACGTCGGCCAGATCGATTTCTTGGTCGCGATCGCTTGCAGGAAATCCCGCGCCTCGATGATGATCTGATCCTGATACCCGGTGCCATGGCCTGGCCCCAAGCAGAAGGGCTGGTAGTCGGGATGCTGCGGCCCGGTGAGGATTTTCGTGAACCCTTGGCGGTCGGCTCGCGCGTCGCCCTTATAGAGCCAGAGCGCATTCTGATCCTCCTGATCGAAGCGGATCGCGCCCTTGGTACCGACCACCTCATAGCAGTAGCCCATCTTGCGGCCGGTCGCGACGCGGCTGATGAACAGCGATCCCATGACGCCGCTCTTGAAACGCAGCATCAGCTGCGCCTGATCGTCATTGGTTACCGCTTCCGGTCCCTTGGGCGATGGCCGCGTTTTGTGCACGGTCTCGACATCGGCGATCAGCCGCTCGATGGGCCCGGCCAGCGCCAAGGCCGCGTTGATCGGATGCGGCGCCAGATCGCCCATATTGCCGTTGGCCAGTTCGCGCGTGCGCCAATCAGCAGGCGTCGCCGGATCGGCCAAAAAATCCTCCGTGTGCTCGCCGCGAAAGCTGGTCATGCCGCCGATCTCGCCGGCCGCGATGATCTGGCGCGCAAGCTGTGAAGCCGGGGTGCGGATGTAGTTGAAGCCGGTCATATTGGCGAGGCCGCTTTTTTCGGCGGCGGCAACCATCTCGCGGCACTCGCCGATGGTGCAGCCCAGCGGCTTTTCGCACAGCACGTGCTTGCCCGCCGCAAAGGCCGCCAGCGCGATCTCGCGATGCGTGTTCTGCGGCGACGCGATCACCACCGCCTCGACCTTGGGATCGGACACCAGGAGGCGCCAATCGGCCGTGCCGCGCGCAAACCCGAAGGCGCGGGCCTTGTCGGCGGCGCCAGCCTCGGTCGTGGTCGCGATTATTTCCAGACGCGGGCGCAACTTGGTATCGAACACCGCGCCGACCGCCGCCATAGCCACCGAATGCGCCTTGCCCATGTAGCCCGCGCCAACCACGCCGATGCCGATGCTTGTCATGACCGCCTCATGTTCGCTGCTGCCGGTTCTGTGCCGCTGCCGCGTCGCCGCCGTCAAGCGGAACCGCGTAGGCGGTGGGGGGCGGATGTAAAAATACGGCTTTGGGCGGAAACCGTCCGTCTTTGCGACTCAGCAGTTGTCCCGTTCCGCCGAAGTTCGAGCGGTCTGAGCAGCGGCGGCGCATCGAGAGACCGCATCGTCAGTCGTTGCTTGTGTTGTGCGTCACAGCAAAAGCAGGTCCGCCGACTGTGAAAATGGATCAGAAGCAGCCTTTCTCAGTGAGGCGCCGCCCCCTCGCCCCTCCTCCCCAGCCGCCCATATGCAAACCCCGCCCGATCGGCGTATCGTCTTCGGCACGAAGGACGCCGATCAAGGACACCTCCCGATGAAGCGCGCCCCTGCGCCCAGCGACGACCGCCGCCCGCGCAGCGAGGCGCCGGATGCCGAGCAAGCCACCGACCGCTCCAAGCGGCTGCGCCTGCGCGCGGCCTGGATGTATTATGTCGAGCGCAAGACGCAAAACGAGACCGCCGATGCGCTGGAGTTGGGACGAGTCACTGTGGTGCGCTTGCTGGCCGACGCCATGGCTCGCAATGAGGTGCGCATCACCATCGAAGGCGAAGTGGCCGAGCTGGTGGCCATCGAGCGGCGCCTGGAAGCGCGCTTCGGCCTGACCGAAGCCATTGTCGCGCCCATCGCCGGCCCCGCATCCGACCGTACACATATTGTCAGCGCGGCGACCGGGGCTTTCGTATCCGGCTTCGCCCGCTCGGGCATGCGGCTTGGCGTCGGCTGGGGACGTACGCTGATCGAGTCGCTTGCCTTCATGCCGTCGCGCCAGCTCACCGATTTCACTGTGGTTTCGATGCTAGGAGGCATCACCGAGGCGCGCCGCTTCAATCCGTCCGAGTACGCCTGGCAGCTCGCCCAGGCCTTCGGCGGAGAATGCTACCTGCTCTCGGCGCCGGCCGTGGTTGACAGCCCGCAAACGCGCGACATCCTCATTGAGAAGTGCGGCCTACATCGCATTTTCGCGATGGCCAAGGACCTCGACGCCGCGATCTTTTCCGTCGGCGGCATGGCGTCGAACGCGACGATTTTCCAGTCCGGCTACATGGGCGAGACTGATCGATCGGCCTTGGCCCAATGCGGTGGCGTCGGCGACGTGCTCTATCATTTCTTCGACCGCGCGGGGCGGCTGGTCGATCACCCCTTGAACGAACGCGTGATGTCCATCCCGGCCGACACAATTCGCGCCATTCCGCATCGCATTTTGGCCTCCGGAGGCGCCGACAAACCTGCCGCCATCCTGGGCGCCATCAAGTTCGTGAAGCCAACGGTCATGATCACCGATGCGCTCACCGCCTCGGCGGTGCTGGAGCTGGACGGGGCCGAGGCGTGACGAATTCGATTGTCCAAAACGAGATTCACCCATTCGCGTGGCCGCGTTCGGCTTGACTTCGGCAAAACGCGATGTGTACAATTGACTTGCGAATAGACAATTAGTTCAGAAACGCTGACAGCGAACTTCGCCAAAAATTCACGGGATCGCCTGGCCTGGCGTCCCGGCGACCCCTGAAAAAGACCAGGCCGCATAGGAGGAAGCAAGAATGTCGATCCTTAAAACGCCCGGCACGTCGCGCCGGTCCTTTCTGAAAACGTCCGCTGCGGCGGGCGCGAGCTTGGCGGCCGCTGGCGGCGTCAACATGTTCAACATCAACCGCTCGTTTGGCGCGATGATGAACCCGGCCGATATTCTGGCCAAACTGAACGTCGGCGCCAAGGTAAATAAGGCGTACCGGGAACAATACAAGCTCGGCGACAACGATCTTCTGTGGGACCCGAAGAAAGATTGGCTGCGTACGGTCGATTGGGAAGCGGTGCGCAAAGAGCATGCCGGCAAGACCGTGCGCTTCGCCATCGGCGCCGCCGACGCGGATTCGGCCAAGGATCAGACGTTTACGGATCTCTCGGGCATAAAAGTCGATCTGGTCCCGATCCCAGACGACAGCATGTACGACAAGGTGGTCGCTGAGTTCCTGGGCGGCAACGCCTCGTTCGACGCGCTGCAGTTCTTCTCGCCATGGCTCGGCGACTTCGCTTCGCAAGGCTTCCTTGCCCGCCTCGAGGACTATGCCACGAAGTGGAAGCTGCCGCTGGACGACTTTTATGACACCTATCGCCTGAACTATGGCTATTTCGGCGAGAAAGGCATGTTCGGCATTCCCTTTGACTGCGACCTGCAGATGGTGCACGTGCGTCCATCGATCATCAAGAAGGTAACTGGCAAAGACGTCGACC